>NZ_JAKKRH010000007.1:0-144169 GCF_025654465.1 Shewanella sp. SM101 | reverse complement strand
CCTCCTTTCCCCCGTAGGGCGTATGCGGTATTAGCAGTCGTTTCCAACTGTTATCCCCCTCGACTGGGCAGATCCCTAGGCATTACTCACCCGTCCGCCGCTCGCCACCTCAGAAGTAAACTCCCTTGTGCTGCCGCTCGACTTGCATGTGTTAGGCCTGCCGCCAGCGTTCAATCTGAGCCATGATCAAACTCTTCAATTAAAGTTTTGTTGCTTCCGTCTTGCGACTTCAGCGGCTCAATGAATTCTACTGTTTTGATTCGCTTTGCTCACTAAGAAGCATCGCGTTTCAATTCATACATTACTGTATGTACATATTACTATGAACACTCAATCACGCTTCCCGTTAAGGAGAATGACTTGAAAACATTGATTTAAATTTTTGACTGCCAACCCGAAGGCTAAGCAGTTTCGATTAACTCAACACCTGTGAGTGTCCACACAGATTTGCTTGATAAATTGTTAAAGAGCGTGGTTATCAGCTTATTCAGCGTTTAACCCTTGACCCCGCTGGGTCAGTGGATGCGCATTATAGGGATGTCAGATTTTACCGCAACCCCTTTGGCGCGAATAATTACGAAAAACGATTCAAGCGCACACTTTTTAAACTAAAAGTGTGTTTTAACGCCAATATTATCGAATCTATGCTGAATTAAGGGCAAAGATGAGATTAATCCAGCGCTAGAAATGACAAGAGCCAACCTATTGGTTAGCTCTTTATGCCATGTTAGATCGCTTTTAACGCAAGCTTCCATTCAACAAGAGCAATAACCCACGCTACTGGCTACTGTGATAATAGCTACTTGAGATGAACTTATAAGCAAATGTTTATCTGCTTATTAAGTAGTAGCGTAGCGACTAGCCTAGGCTTTTTAAGTAAGCCGGCACATCGGCAATACTGTCGAGTACCACTGTGGCATCACTGTCATCAGCAATAACCTTACCACTGCGCACTAATATGCGTGTGGTCACGCCCGCCGCTTTCGCTGCCTGCATATCTTCGGCTTTGTCGCCAACCATGACTGAGTGCGCTAAGTCGATTTTTAAGAATTGCGCCGCATCATTAAGCATACCCGGCTTAGGTTTGCGGCAATCACAATCGACCTTATATTCCCCTATACCTTTTTCGGCATGGTGCGGGCAATAGTAAATACCATCGAGCTCGACCCCTTTGTCGGCAAAGTTCCAATCCATCCACTCCGTTAAGCTGTGGAATTGGTCTTCAGTATACATGCCACGGGCAATACCGGATTGATTAGTGACGACAACTAACTTGTAGCCCATTTCTTTTAAAGAGAGGCAAGATTCAAACACACCGTCAATATATTCGAAGTCATCCACTAGGTGGACATAACCATGGTCTTTGTTAATCACACCATCACGGTCTAAAAATACTGCTCGACTCACTGTAATACTCCCAAATCGCCTAAGGCGTTATCGCGCTATTATTCCATTCATTATCAGAAATTGCACCGCTGAAGTTATGCTTTTAGCGCTAAATTGCGCGTTAGTGATATTTCGTGGCTGTACAGGCAAATCTCTATGTACAGCTTGTGTCTATGCGAGATAGCAATTGTCCCACCAAATCAGAGTCCAAAAAATCCAGCAGTGAGCTGAACAGCGTTTTTACAAATAATTGCCACCGTTGCCATCGAAGCCGCTCGCAAGGAATGCGCTTCAAATCGTAAGAGAAAACCACAAAAAACCCCGTCTTTTGGGCATTGTTAGTCTCTTAGATGCAGCACTCAATCAAGCATTTCCCTTTATTTGTGGTGTTTTTAACGGTAATCTTGGGCAAATAACGAGAAAATACCCGAAATAGACGGAAATAATGAGTCGAACTACGCCTATCGTTCACAAAACCCGCACCCAGTTAGTTGTGGAAGTGCTCAGAGAGAGAATTCTTTCAGGTGACATAGCCGCAGGAGAACCCCTCAGACAAAGTGCCTTGGCTGAAGCGTTAAATGTCAGCCGTATTCCGGTGAGAGAAGCATTATTGCAACTCGAAGCCGAAGGACTCGTTAAGTTTGAGCCCCATAAAGGTGCGACCGCGACCGTGTTATCCGTCGAACAAGTCACCGAACTCTTTGAATTACGTGCAATGATCGAAACCGATCTGCTTGCGAAAGCGATCCCACGACTTCAAGAGGCTGATTTAGAAAAAGCAGAACGTGTACTCGAGCAATTGGAGTCGGCCTTCAAACATGAAGATGCCGTCGCCAGTTGGAGCGAGTTGAATACGCAATTTCACACTTGCTTATATCAGGCGGCTAATCGCCCACACACCCTTGAGGTTGTTCACGGCCTCAATACTAATTGTGATAGATACATTCGTTTGCAGTTATTGCTCGCGGGGGGGATTCCTGCTGCAGAGCATGAGCACAGGGCTTTGCTCAACCACTGCAAACTGAGAGAAACAGAAAAAGCGACGGCGCTACTGCGTCATCATATTCTGCATGCCGCAATGACAATTCGAGATCTCGTCGCCAAACAGGTGGTCTAGATCACGGACGGCCATTAGAGTTGCCGATAAGCTTTGTTGTCGATTCAAGGCAGCGCTCAGGTTCTGCCTTTTTTATTTGAGAGAAACCACCATGCAGTACGCCACTATCACAGGTTGGGGCAAATGTGTTCCACCAGCCACGCTGACCAACGATGATCTTGCTACCTTTATCGAGACATCCGACGAATGGATCAAATCTCGCACAGGGATCAGCCAACGCCATATCAGTCATGTAAATACCTCTGAACTTGCTTCAGTTGCAGCACAACGTGCGCTCGCAGCAGCGGGTATTGATGGCAGTGAAATCGACATGATCATTCTTGCCAGTGCCAGCCCAGATACTTTGATCCCAAATATTGCATCTACTGTACAAGCTAATATTGGCGCCAGTTGTGCTGCATTCGATATCAATGCTGCCTGCAGTGGCTTCTTATATGGCTTAGGTTTAGCCAGCTCACAAATCAAGAGTGGCCAGAGCAAGAAAGTATTAGTCATTGGTGCTGAACGTTTATCTTTCTATTTAGATTGGTCACGCCGTGAAACCGCAGTGCTATTTGGTGATGGTGCGGGTGCCGTTGTGGTTGAAGCGACAGATGTTGCCGGTGGCGTGCTCGGTTATGAGCTGAATAACGATCCTGAAGGTCGTGACATTCTTAAAGCGGGCTTTGGCACGGCGATGGACAGATTCTCAGCCGACTCATTGGACTTTTTCATTGAATTCGATGGCCAAGAAATCTTCAAGCGTGCGATTAACGGAATGAATAAATTGAGCACTAAAGTGCTTGAAAAATGTGGTGTTGATAAGGATGAAGTGGATCTCGTGATCCCGCATCAAGCCAACGAACGTATTATTGATACCTTAGTTAGCCGAATGAAAATCCCGAAAGAAAAAGCCTTCGTGAACATCGCTAATTATGGCAATACCTCGGCGGCGACGATTCCAATTGCGATTTGTGATGCGTTAGAACAAGGCATTATCAAGCCGAATCAAACCATACTCTCTTGTGCCTTTGGCGCAGGCTTAACCTCTGCCGCACTCTTGCTGCAATGGGGAAGTCGTGTCACACCTATCAATATCAGTGATGCCGAGTTACCGCCTTGTGATAAAACAGGCATAGAGTTAGTCAAACGCGCTGTAGATTATTTTTGTAAGCCGTAAACGGTTTCTGCAAAACGATTACATAGTGTTTCACTAAAACATAAAAGCCATCTTAAGCGATGGCTTTTTTAGTATATGACTACAGAACTTATTCATTCAGCTTGCTAATGATCATCTCATCCCAATAGATAGCTTGATTAAAATGTTCGGCGAGTTTTTGATTTAACTCATTAAAGCCTTTAATCACGCCTTCGCTGCCACTAATACAAGACCAAACAAATCGATGGCAATTGTTGTCGAATAAATCGTATTCCCGATACTGATAAATCGCCTGTTCAGCGCGGGGCAACACAGAATCGGCAATAAGAGGCTGATGTTGGTGATTACAGGCAAGATAGATTTGGCTACCGGTCCGTCCCGCTAAAAAACGCTTTACCGATACAGCCCGCACCAGCCCTGAGCCATGTAACTCTAAGAGGCAATCATCACCAAGCCAAATACCAGTATGCTCAATCACACCAAAAACATAACAACAGACGATACTGCCTGGGATTGGCGCAACTTGTTTTAATCCCTCTTGCCATTGACTCGGCGGTGCCACCATAGCGCGATTGGCAACGGGGTACTTAGGGGCCTTACCGAGTAATCTGTCACGCTCAAGTTGCTGACGCTTCTCGCGCTCATCGGCCAGCAAAACCGCACCGATTACGGCACCACCCACCCAAAGTAAAGGTAACGGCATCATATTCTCCTACACACTCAAGTTAGTAGAGTGAAGTACAAGTTGGTTGGATTGCCAAATCAACGGCAGGTTGAATTTGAACAGAGGATTAAATGTCAACTGAGTTTAGCTTGTCAGTGATTAACCTAAGATGAAATCAAGGTGAAATCAATCCATCTCAAATGGATTCACTCACCACAAAGAGTGATTTCTGTTAACACTGACTAAGTCGATTTTTGCAATAAATCAGCCACGGTAAGCTTTGCCGCACCGCCCATAGCGGCCATTTGCGCGAGTAATAATTCTCCACAAGCTAAGGCATCGGTCAGCGCGCTATGGGCCGTATAAATGGGTAAACCGTAACGCTCGCGACAAGCGCCAAGGCGCAAACTCCCCTCTTTAATCACTGAGTGCTCCCGTAGTAAACGGTGCTTTTCAACCATTAAAGTATCGATTGCAGGTAAAACAAGGGCTTGATGATAAATCGTCAATAAATCCTGCTGTAAAAAACGACAATCTAAAGGGGCATGATGTGCCACCAGCACGCGTCCATAGGTTTGATTGATAAACCAGCCCATGGCTTCCTCAATGGTGACGGCTTGTACCAAATGATTATCAAGAATGCCGTGGATCGTCGCACTTTGGCCTACACTACCGCGAATTTGCACTAACTTTTGCTCGGCGCGTACCAACGGGATCTCACCGCGCTCAATCGGCACCAATCCAATGCTGAGAATTTGATCTTGCTGCGGATTGAGCCCTGTCATCTCCAAATCCATCGCCGTTAACGGCGCTTCGGATAACGGCATTGCCAGCAGAGGCAACAGCGACTGATAATAGCCTTTAAATAAATGATGTTGGCAACGCAGCGCCCGCCAATTGAGCTGAGTTTTCAGCAACAATGTATTCATATCAAAAGCTTCGCATAAATTTCATCTTCATCCCCGCCTGCGCCTCATGTACGACTTTAAAAGCGTCACGTAACTGATGACGAACCAGCGAAGATAAATGCCCAGGCAGCAAATAATTACTCACCTCTACCCCTTGATTATATTGATAACCTTGGTTCGATAACCGCATATGGGCGATAAACTCGTGGGCATCAGCCAAATTGAGCGCATCTTGTCGATTGAGAATATTCGCATCCATCAAGGCACGAATACGTTTTGCAGTATTCACTTCTTTAATGCCCGCAGACAAGGCATAAACACGGGCAATATCGTTGATCAATGCATTGCCCTTATGTTTCAAATCTATGCCTTTAACTTCACTACCATCCCGCTCGAGTACAAATTTGCGGAAAAATCCTAGCGGCGACGACTCCACCAGCGAATTACCAGTCATACCCGCGAGGAAAATATCATTATCGCGGGTTTGAGCTAAGACTTTATCCTGTAAGGCATCAAAAAGGGTTTGCGGACCGTAAACCGATCGCATATCGAAGAAGATGCTGGCGTGCATTAACGCCTTAGGCTCAGGCGTTATGACCCATTTTTCAAATACCTGTTGCCACTGTTTGAGTGACATCCGCCATTGGGGATTTTGCGCCATAATATTGCCGGGACAAAATTCATAACCGCATTGGTCAAGCCCTGCGCACACGGCATGGGTTAAGGCATCAAAATAACCTTTAGCAAAATCATCCATCTCTTCTGCGACTAACAAGCCATTATCTTGATCTGAACACGCAGCCTGATCTTGTCGTCCCTGGGAGCCAAATGCCAACCAGCAAAAGGCCATGGGCGGTTCACCGAGTAATTGCTGATTGAGCACAATTAATCGCCGCGTCAGCGCATCGGTGACAGAGGTTAACACTCGGCCAATTTCTTCAGCTCTGGCATCGGCACTAATAAGATTTTGCAGCAATAGGGGAATTTGCTTACTGACGCCAATTAAACTGGCAAGATCCTGCTGCCGTTCAATCTCACCAATCAACAGTAGCGGTTGTGAGCCCTGCCCTCGCAAGATGTCGGTACTGGTCACCATACCGATAGCTTTATCTTGATCGATAATCGGTAAGTGATGAATGTTATGCTCACTCATCAGCAGCATAGCTTCAAAAATCAAGGCATTGGAGGAAATCGAGATAGGTGAAACGGTCATGGCTTGATGCACAGCAACGCTGCCATCAAGCCCTGCTGCTAACACGCGATTACGCAAATCCTTATCGGTTAAAATGCCAACCAATTTATGATTATCCGTCACCAATAAGGACGATACTCGGCGATTTCGCATCAAGAGTGCCGCCTGAGTCACGCTAGCTTGGGCATCAATAACGATGGGAGTGGAAGACATTAACGTGCTGATCCGACTTGTGGTCGTCAGATCCTTTGCCTTAAAGCGGGCCTCATGGCGTAAACGCTTTGCGAAGGCGCGGGTAAAAAACTTATCGAAGTGACGACTCTCACTCCTAAGGCTATCAAACAAGGCTTGGGGCAGATGATAAACTAGACCGTCTTCAAGAATCGCGACTTTATTAACGACTTTTTCCCCTGATAACAAAGTAGAAAAGCCAAAAAACTCCCCCTCGCCCACTCTATCCACCAACACGCCGTCAGGATCGCGCACCTCAAAGGCGCCGCTACGCACCATATACAACTTAGGCGAATTCGCGTCGAAATTAACATAACCAGAGGCCTTGCTGTAATACCCAACAGTAACAGCCTTAGCGCAGCGCACGACTACATCCTCAGGCAGAGCATCAAAGGGCACAAGTCCCTGTAGAAATTGCACTACGGGTTGTAACTCACTGGCATTCATAGGCAACACCTTCTTTAGGCGAATTTTTACTGAGATGTCATCACTATAGCCTGCATTGTCGCTACGCTACATTCGACTAAAGTCAGCCGCAAGCATAATAAAGTGACTCCCCACAGAATCATAAAGGCTGGCCAAAAGAGCCATAAAAAAGAGCGCCGAAGCGCTCTCTTGTGTTGGTACTCACCATTACGCAGTAAGGTTAGTGGCCGCTTGCTTCACCCGAACCTTTAGGGAAACGAATCGATTCAACCATCTCCTGAACATGCAGTGGTGTTGCCGCAGTGACTCGACTCACTATCGCTGCCACACCGAAGTTCACTAACATGCCTACCATACCAATACCTTCTGGTGAAATACCCAAGAACCAGTTAGCAGCTATGTTAGCCGTTGGATCAACAAACTTGAAGTAGATGATATAACCAGCAGTAAACAGCAGACCCGTTAACATACCAGCAATCGCACCTTCTTTATTCATTGTCTTAGAGAAAATACCCATAACAATGGCAGGGAACAGTGAGGAAGCCGCTAATCCGAAGGCGAATGCCACCACTGCCGCCACGAAACCAGGAGGGTTCACCCCAAAGTAACCCGCAATCACAATGCCGATACCTGCCGCCAAGCGAGCGTATAGCAGCTCTTTTTTATCGGAAAGGTTAGGCATTAAATTCTTTTTCAATAGGTCGTGTGAAACCGACGTTGAAATCACCAATAGCAAGCCTGCAGATGTTGATAACGCTGCTGCTAAACCCCCCGCAGCCACGAGGGCGATAACCCAAGCTGGTAAATTAGCGATTTCTGGCGTAGCGAGTACAATAATGTCGTTATCAATCTTCATTTCATTTTTGCTAGCGGGATCTTCAATCTTACCTGACGAATAGTAAATTTTACCGTCGCCATTTTTGTCATCCCACTTAATCAAACCGGTTTTTTCCCAGTTCTTAATCCAATCTGGTGCAGACTCATAAGCCACACCTTTAGAATCGGGACCGTTAATAGTTTCAATCATGTTCACGCGGGAGAACGCTGCTAACGCAGGCACTGTGGTATACATAATAGCAATAAAAACAAGCGACCATCCGGCAGTGATACGTGCATCTTTCACCTTAGGTACAGTGAAGAAACGCACGATAACATGGGGTAAACCCGCAGTACCCACCATCAAAGCACCCGTAATACAGAACACATCTATCATGCTCTTAGAACCATCAGTGTAAGGTGCAAAGCCAAGCTCAACCGAAACGTTATTGAGTTTTTCTAACAAATACACACCGCTATTATTGCCAGCGGCATCCAGTAACTCAGCACCAAAACCAATTTGCGGTACTAAGTGGCCCGTCATCATCACTGAAAGGAAAATAGCCGGAACCATAAAAGCGAAAATCAGTACGCAGTATTGGGCAACCTGAGTGTAGGTAATCCCTTTCATACCGCCCAGTACCGCGTAGAAGAACACGACCGCCATACCGATATATACGCCAGTATCCACATCCACTTCAAGGAAACGCGAGAACACAACACCTACGCCACGCATTTGCCCTGCAATATACGTAAAGCAAATAAAGATAGCGCAGATAACCGCGACTGTACGTGCCGCCTGTGAGTAATAACGCTCACCGACGAAATCTGGCACAGTAAACTTACCAAATTTACGTAAATACGGTGCCATACAAAGGGCAAGCAATACGTAGCCGCCAGTCCAGCCCATCAAGTACACGCTACCATCGTAACCGACGAAAGACACAATACCCGCTAACGAAATAAATGACGCCGCTGACATCCAATCTGCCGCCGTTGCCATACCGTTCACCACAGGGTGAACACCGCCGCCAGCAACATAGAACTCTTTGGTTGAACCCGCACGGGTCCAGATTGCAATCCCAATGTAGAGCGCAAATGAGAGCCCTACGATAATATATGTGAGTGTTTGAACATCCATCTCAAAGCTCCTTAGTCTTCTTGTACGTTATATTTTTTATCTAAGGCGTTGGCTTTTGCCGCGTAGACAAAGATAAGCGCAACGAATACATACATAGATCCCTGTTGTGCAAACCAGAAACCTAATTTGAATCCCATGAAATGGACTTCATTGAGTACATCAACCAATAAAATGCCGCATCCAAAAGAAACTGCCGCCCAAATGGCTAATAAGCTCAGTACGAGACGAATATTCTCGCGCCAATAACCCTTTGCCTTGTCGTTGTTTTCAAAACCCATAGTGACTCCCCTGTGCTGTTTTAATTTTAAGTCATGTTTAATCTAGCAACAGCTGGTGTGAGCACAATCACGACTTTCGTCTAACCCGTGATTCAAAACACTGTCTGCAAATAGCGAATAGAAACAAATTCAAAGAGTTAACAATGACATTACATTTTGATACGGTTTTAACTTTTTTAACAGGTTAGACCAATGTCGAACATGAATGAGTGGGATGTGAATGGAGAAAGAGGATTTTCATCCAATAAATAGAAATAACTTATTGTCTGAACTAGGTAAATTAGAAATTTAAATGACCTTTAATACGGCTCTAGACTGGCTAAAAATCAGATGATTTAAGATTTTTAGCCTAGATTATTGAGGATTTTAATTATGAGTTTCTCAATCAATTAGAGACGTTACATCTCTCATCAAACCTAGGTCAGGCCAATTGCTTACCGTTTTATTTCATCATGTTATTTCGTCAAAATGTTAGGGTTTGACTCACAGTCACCTTGCAGGTTTACAACAAAAAATAACCCAGCCTATGCTGGGTTACTCAATCTACTTTGAGGAAACGTGACTAAACATTACTCACAAAAAGCGGCTTTCATCGCATGATACATCGCGTGCCGTCCGTCTATAAAATGCCGTTACTTCGCAGCTAAAAACTTCACTAACGCCGCCAATTCTTCTGCGGTATGCGCGGTTGAGGTCAGCATATAACGGCCATTAACCAGTAATGACGGTACCCCCTTGATCCCAGCAAGCTCAGCTTGAGAGTCATAATTCATTAGGGTGAATTTAGCATCGACGGAATTCATCGCGGCATCGACATCATCTGCCTTAGCGCCTTGGGCAAGGAAAAAGGCTTTTACTTGCTCAAGGGTGGTAAATTGCTCACCTTTCTCATGGATTTGCTTGAAAATAGCGCCATGGGTTTGTTTAGTCATCTTTAATTTTTGCGCCACATAGTAGGCAAGCTGACTCAGCTCCCAAGCAGGACGACCAGCGCCCACAGGGGTACGCTCAAAAGCCACATCTTTACCAAGCAGCTTTACTGTCGACTCAATGAGCGGTTCTTGCTTATAACAATGTGTGCAGTTATAAGAAAAAAACTCCCGCAGCACTGGCTTTTGTGCTTCGGTAATGCCCGCCACAGTGACGTAATCCTTGCCTTCTTCGAAACTTGCAGCCTGCAGGGCAAAGCTGGCACTCAGCATTAATCCGCACGCAAATACTGCTATAGGTCGAACTCGATTAAACACGCTCATGATATTGTCTCTTTTTATTCGTCATTTGTTTAAATAAGGATGACACATTTGCTCAAGCAAATTTGGAACCCAAAGATAACCTAAAAGTTCAACTTTTACCTTTTACAGTAATGAACCTTTCTCAACATGCCGCTAGCATATCCAGCGGCGAAACATACTGATATCGAAAGCCTAAATCTGTGACAATCGCGTCAGCTTGGATGACTTTACTCGGCATAGATTGTTGATTAAATTCTGGCGCGACTAAACCTAGAGATTCGGCAGCAGCTTGATAAAACTCAGCTTTAGTCGGATGTGAAGGTGCGCAAAGATTATAAATCGGCGCCACTGATAATCCAGAATGAGTTGCCGCGAGAATTGCGCTAACGGCGCGCACACAGTCACTAAGATGGACTAAATTTACCGCGACATTCGCCCCACTCACATCGGTTTTTCCAGCAAGAAAACGCCCAGGATGACGTTTAGGACCGACGAGTCCAGCAAAACGAACGATACAGGTATGGGGCAATGCTTGAAATAAAGCTTCAGCATCTAACAGCACTTGGCTATCGCTTGATTCTGCCATCGCATCGGCTTCTGTCATCAATTTATCTTGGGTCGGATATACGCCCGTAGTGCTGATAAACACAATCCACTGATATTGCCAACCTTGAGTTAATGCGATGAGTTGTTGTAATTCTTCAAGATAAGCGGCATTACCACGCTTTAGCCGTGGAGGAATATTGACCACTAAATAATCGGTCTGAAATAAACCGCTCAACGCCTGAGCATCGGGGGCAGATGATGCTTCGTGGCCCAATTGCAGCGGATAGGCTTCAATCCCGACTTCAGTTAATACCGATAATTCTTCGGCACTGCGCTTACAGCCAGTGACTCGATAGCCTTCATGGACAAGTTGCTTTGCCAAAGCAAAACCAAACCAACCACAACCGACCAAAGCAACACTGGATTTTACTGCGCTGTTTTCTGCTTTTACATTCGCCATATTAGCCCTAAGGGAATCACATCAGCGGATAGAATACGGAACTTAGCGCATAAGATTCAAGCTTGTAGCGAACTAAAATAAAAACTAATCCCTTTATCGACTTGTAAGGTACGAATAGCACCCTCGGACAACTCTTCCGCCTTGATGGCTTTTTGTACTGTCACGCCTTCATTACTTAAAAAACGCAGCGATGGCTCACTACCATCCTCTTTGCAGGCCCACACTTGGGGTTGACTCACATCTTTAGTCGTCATCATGACTTTTGCGATACAGCCATCGGAGAGTTTCACTATGGTTCCTGGTGGATAAATACCGAGAATTTTAACCAAAATAGCGATTAAAGATTCAGCATGTTTAGTGGCCCGATTCTTAAACAAATAACCTAAAGCGACTTGAGGGGAAGATATTTGTTGACCACTGAGCTGTTGATCGTAGTCATTTGCCAAACTCACGATCTGCGTAATGATAGGGATTTTATGACCCGTCAATCCGTCAGGAAATCCTGAACCATCAACAAACTCATGGTGGTGTAAAATGACATTCAACACCTCTTTAGGGAATAATCCCGACCGATTCAACATGTCAAAACCAAAATTAGGATGCATTTGCAAATAGCTGGCTTCGTGTGTCGTCAGCGCACCACGCTTTCGGCGAATAACATCAGGTACCTTAAGTTTACCAATGTCATGTAACAAACTACCAAGAGCAATATCACGCAGCTCTCTTGGGGTTAAATCCAGCGCATGACCTATCATCATTGCCAGCACAGCGACAGAGATGCCATGTTGGGTCACACTCACATCTTTCTCATCCATCCCAACCAAGGTAAGGAACGGTGTTTCAACTTCCTGTAGATGGCTGAGTAAGTCTTCAACCAGTACCGCTGATAAACGATAGGCGCCTTCAGGATCGCTGACTATTTTACCAAACACACTACGGCAGTTATTCACATTCATTAAAAAACGCTTCTGACTCAAACGCATCGCCTTACGGGTATCGGCCTTAAGATCACGCTCGGGTTCAACTGCTATCTCATCTTCAATGTCATCTTCTTCAACAATATCCAGTTCGGCATTCAATTCAGATAACAAAAAAACATAGGGAACACCTAAGCCACGGATCATTTCGATTTGAGCGGCACTGCTAATATCAACACGGTTAAATAAAAAAGGGTGGTTCGTCCATGACAAAGGCAACTTGACTCTCATGCCAAGTTGAATTTCTGACAGTAACAACTTTTTTTGAGGTACTTTTGCCACGCAATATGACTCCTTTCAAATGTAATGTGGGTATAAACAGATGGCCTCATCTGCGTATCCAACAGGGCACATTTAAGCTAAGTACATATAACTATAGATGATTCAAAGAATTCAATGGCGAAATAAGGTAAAAATCCTTATCAAACTGAGGGATAGAACACATCGTCATGTGCCCCACCGCTCAGATCTAAATAAAGTTATTATATAACAATACGATAAAAACTAAGGCTGAAGTTCTTTAGCTTCTTCTTTTGGCCAATCACGGAGGTAATAACTGAGTCGCTTCGATTTAATAAGATAAATACTCGACCAAAACAACATTAAAGCATCTAAAGCAAGACTCCAATGAAACAGAAATTGGCCATGGATCAATCGCTGACCCAACAAAACGCCATCAATAATCAACAGCAACCACACCCCCCATTTTAAATGCACAAAAATCGGTCTTAACCATTGGGGCGAACGTCGACGTTCAGCTATCACCACAAGATAAATCAAAACCGCGCCAAGTCCCGCCCCGAGTGCTAGCAAAAAATCTGACTTTTCAGGGTAAAAAATCCGCACTAACTCAGAACGGTCACCCATCTGAGTCAGCGAGGCGATAAAAATACACCAACCACGCGCGAGATAAGCCAAAAGCGCATATAAAAAGATGGGCGGTTTAATGTGGCCTTTATCATCGAGCCAAGTGATGTGACTAAAATTCAAATAGGTTTCCAATCAGCAAAATCTAAAACAGCATATCAAGGAGATGGTGCCAATCGCGGTTAATTCAATAGCCAAAGCAGATAATCTTTCCGCACCTTGATTATTTTCAGACAAAAAAATAGCGCCTTGGGCCAGGCACTATTTAATATCGGCTATTCGGCGGTTTCCCACCTTGATACAAGGCTGCAGCCGTTACAGCCGGCATTGAATCAACATCAAGCCAACGCCCTCTCTGAAATGACGCCAATCAAGCGTTCGCGGCGAGAAGGGCTAACAACTCGTCTTCATCCATCACTTTAACACCAAGCTCCTGCGCTTTAGCCAGTTTTGAACCTGCCGCCTCACCTGCCACTAAACAATCGGTATTTTTGGAGACACTGCCTGCCACTTTCGCCCCCAGCGCCTGCAACTGAGCTTTAGCATCATTGCGATTGAGCTGATTTAAGGTGCCAGTCAATACCCAAGTTTGGCCTTTAAGCGGCTGAGCATCTGCACTAGGTGCTTGAATGGCGGGCCAATGAACACCAGCAGCAACTAAAGCATCAATAACTTCAAGGTTATGGGGCTGGGCAAAAAAATGGGCCACATGCTGGGCAACGACAGCACCAACATCTTCTACTTCAGTTAACTGCTCCACAGTTGCCTCCCTCAGCGCATCTAGACTGGCAAAGTGCGCCGCCAGGTTTGCTGCCGTCGCCTCGCCCACTTCGCGAATACCTAAGCCATATAAAAAACGCGCGAGAGTGGTGGTTTTGGCTGCTTCAATCGCGGCAGCTAAATTGGTTGCCGACTTCATCCCCATGCGGTCAAGCATAGTCATCATGGAAGCGGTGAGCTTAAACAGATCCGCAGGACTTTGGACGAGTTCTTTATCAATCAATTGCTCAACGACTTTGTCGCCCATACCATCGATATCTAAAGCCTTGCGGGATGCAAAATGCTTAATCGCTTCTTTACGCTGCGCTTCGCAGAATAAACCACCGCTACAGCGAGCCACAGCCTCACCTTCTAGGCGCTCGACTAAACTGCCGCATACAGGGCAATTGTGTGGGAATACAATGTCAGTCGCCGTTTTAGGGCGTCTTTCAGGCACTATGGCAACAATTTGTGGGATAACATCGCCAGCGCGGCGGATGATCACAGTGTCACCGACCTTAATGCCTAAGCGGGCAATTTCATCGGCATTGTGCAGCGTCGCATTCGATACCGTCACGCCGCCAACAAACACTGGCTTTAAGCGTGCTACTGGCGTGACAGCACCTGTGCGGCCCACTTGAAAATCAACGCCTTCAAGTTGGGTCATTTCTTCCTGTGCGGGGAATTTATAGGCAATCGCCCAGCGGGGAGATTTAGCCACAAAACCTAAACGTTGCTGCTGGGCAATGTCGTTAACTTTCATCACTACGCCATCGATTTCAAAGGCTAAATCACCGCGACGGCTGAGAATATCTTTGTAGTAGTCATAGACTTGGCTTAGTTCAGCGCAGACTTTAATTTCGCTACTTACGGGTAAACCCCACGATTTAAGCTGCTGTAACTGCTCGAAATGGGTTTTAGCTAACGGATGGGAATCCGGCTCCACCACACCGAGCGCATAGGCATAAAAAGCCAATGAACGGGCAGCAGTAATTTTACTGTCGAGTTGACGTAGGCTACCGGCTGCTGCGTTACGCGGATTCACGAAGAGTTTTTCATCTTTGGCGCGCGCCCTGTCATTCAAAGCTTCAAAAGCGGCTTTTGGCATAAAAGCCTCGCCGCGTACTTCAACGAGCTCGGGAAAATCATTACCACGTAATTTAAGCGGGATCGATTTAATGGTTTTAACATTTTCAGTGATATCTTCACCCACTGAACCATCGCCGCGCGTCGCCGCACGCTCGAGCACACCATGGCGATACAAGATACTCACGGCAAGGCCATCGAGTTTAGGCTCACAACAAAAGCTCACCTCACCCACTTTATCGGTGACACGCTTATGGAAAGCACTAAAATCCGCCTCATCGAAGGCGTTATCTAGGCTTAACATAGGCTTAAGGTGCGTGATTTGATCAAATTTGGCGAGCGCTAATCCGCCCACCCTTTGAGTCGGTGAATCAGCGACAATCAAATGGGGATACAAGGCTTCTAACTTGAGTAAACGCTGCATCAACCTGTCGTACTCAGAATCGGTAATGCTCGGAGCATCGTCCACATAGTAACGAATGTTGTGCTCGTTCAGCGATTGGCTGAGCGCCTGCATCACCTGCGATGCGTTTTCTGGGGTGACGTCTTTAGACAAAAGTGTATCGAGTTGAATGTCTTGCATATTCTTTATCCAGAATTCTTTAGATCACAAAAAGTAGATCACAAAAAATGAGGCCGCAATCGCGGCCTCATCAATGTATTAACCGCCAAGTTGCGGCGTCGGCTTAAGCGTTAGCGCGAATGCGGTGTAAATAATCTTGCTTAGTGAACTCACCCCAAGGTTGGCGTTGTCCGTCAAGCACGACCGCATCGATATCATCCGCGAGTTGACGCGCCGAGTTAAGCATAATCGAGAAATTCATTAGGGCGTCACCGTAGCAAGGCAAAGTCATGAAAAACACCACACCTTGGGTACTGAACTGCTCCATATTATCCGGATCAAACACGCCAGGCTTTAGCATATTCGCTATCGAGAACAATACTTTACCATTGCCAGCATTATCCACATGGCGATGGAAAATATTCATATCGCCATATTTAAAATTCAAGGTTAAGAAACAAGGTAGCAATTCGGCTCCGTTAAGCTGTAGACCCTCTTTAGCGACCACGTGTAATACCAGTACGTCGCGTGGTTCACCTAACTCATCTTCAGCGGCTTGTTCGACAACCTCTTCTTGATAGCTATCTTCTTTATATTCATTTTCGTCAAACAAGGCCGTTTGCTGCGGAGCTGCACTACGTAACGCATGTTCCTGCTCAGCCGCTTTTTGCGCGACGATAGCCGCATGGGATTGACCCATTGGCGGAGTTTGCGTGCTCACTTGAGTGTTCAAAACGGGCTCTTGACGCGAGACTTTCGGGCCACGGTGTTGCTCTTTTGCCACGGGTGGCTGCAAGCTAAAATCAGGCTGAGCTGTCACAGGCTCGTGTTTAGGGCCAACTTTCAACTCTGGTTTAAATTCTGTTGATTTAAACTCTTGTGGTTTAAATTCAGGCTTAGGTTCTAGCTTTACTTCCTGCTTCAAATAAGGATTGGCCGCAGGGGTTTCGTTGTTAGGTGCAAGTTCACCGGCTTTGCGCACGCGTACGGCGCCAATACCATCGGCATCAAACCCTTCTGAATCGATCCGCTTCGGACTCGGCTCACCTTTCTCAGCCTGTTTCTTATAAAAGTTGCTCATTGGGCTATCTTTCAATGATTTAGGCTGTTGTCTTCTGATAGACCAAAATCCATGCACCAGCACAGCAACTATGGCTATGGCGCCTAAAACGAACAATACTAGTTGCAAATCTTCCATTGGTTACCCTGTCTTTCTTCTAGTTATCCAGCGTCAGCCATCGCCACCGCTTGCTCTATGTCTACCGCAACTATACGAGACACACCGGGCTCGTGCATAGTCACGCCAATAAGTTGATCCGCCATTTCCATGGTTATTTTGTTATGGCTGATATAAATAAACTGTACGCTCTGTGACATTTCTTTTAGCAATCGACAGAAGCGTTCTACGTTGGCATCGTCTAATGGCGCATCCACTTCATCTAACATACAGAAGGGAGCAGGATTCAGCCTAAAAATGGCAAATACCAATGATAAAGCGGTTAATGCTTTTTCACCACCCGAAAGAAGATGGATTGTGCTGTTCTTCTTCCCCGGTGGTTGGGCCATGATAGTCACGCCCGTTTCTAGCAAATCGTCGTCAGTTAACGCTAAATAAGCTCGGCCGCCACCAAACACTTTCGGAAATAAGCGTCCGAGATCTTCGTTGACTGAATCAAATGTCGTCTTAAAGCGGCTTCGGGTTTCCTTATCTATTTTACGGATCGCTTCCTCTAAGGTTGCAAGCCCTTTATTTAAATCGTCATCTTGATGATCAAGATAAGATTTTCGCTCACTTTGCTGTTCAAATTCTTCGATCGCCGCAAGGTTAATGGCACCTAAACGGACAATTTTCTGCCGTATTTGATCTAAATCACTCTGCCACTTGTCTGGCATCCCCTCTGCAGGCAAGTTTCCAAGGATTTCAGACAGAATGATTTGCTGTTCCTGTAATACTTCCAGCTGACTATTCGCTTGGCCTTTTATTCCTTCACGACGTAACTTTAACGTGCTCAGGCTTTGAGTCAAGTCCTCAAGCTTACCAAGCTCTTGTTTTTGCTTTATTCCTATACGGTTTAATGTGTCTGTGAGCACACTTTGCTGCTGACGAACCTCTTTTAAGCCCTGTTGTTGTTCATGTTGTTGCTTTAGTAACTGCGTTAACTGTTCAGTCAGCTGCACACTATTTTGCACCCCACTCAATTGGGCAACTTTGGCAAGTTCTGTTAACACAGACTCGCGGGAGTAGATGAGTTCATTGACACGCACTTGCTGTAATTCAATTTGCTCCGTGCTCACGGCCATGCGCATCGTCACGGCTTGCAAACCCGTCGCAGTGGCTGATAATTGACGTTCTACCTCAGTAATACGCCCTTTTAATGCTTGATGACGCACACTATCGGCCTGTGTGTCTTGGATGAGTTGCCGCTGAATATCTTCACTAGCCTGCAGCGTCTCATCGAGCTCCATTTCTTGTTCTGCTAATAATTCGCATTGCTCGCTTAAGCGTTCAATATCAATCAAACTCGTACTTAAAGCCGCGTCGAGTATACTTTGCTGTTTGACGCGCGCCTTCATTTGCTCGATTAAACCACTAAGCTGCATCGACTTAGTTGCTTTGTCTAACTGCAATTGATGTAATTTTTGCACGCCATCGGTCAGTTGCAGTCTTTGTTGCTGCAAAATAGCCGCAAGATCTGTCATCTTGTCTTGCCGAATCAGCAGGGATTGTTGCAAATCGAGGATATTTTGCGCTAACTGAGCTTGCTCTTTACTGAGTTGCACCAGTGACTGGGCGCCCTCTGTTTTCGTGATTAAAAAACCTTGTCCCAGTAGATAACCGTCGGCAGTGACAATCCGTTGATCGGATGTTAGCTGTGGCAGCAGTTCTTTCGCTGCATGGATATCCTTTGCCCACTTCAGCCCCGCTAACCAAGGGGCGAGATTCACCTTAGCCTGTAAAAATTCACTTTGGCTTGATTGTGACGCTAACGCTTGAAACCCCATTTCAGTTTCAGTGACGCCAACGGGCAAGGTCAACAAGCCATTTAGGGCGAGTTCGGCCGCAGTTTCCCAACCATTTTCAACGGTTAAACTCTGCCATAACTGCGGTTTATCACTCTGCTGTTCTTGCTTAGTCAACCACTGTTCAACCAGCTCATGGCGCGCTTTAGTCGCAGTTAATTGCTGCTGAATTTGCTCAGCGCTATGGCGGGCTTCATCTAAGGCTTGCGTACTTGCACTTACACTTTGTTCTTGCTGATGATTAATTTCATTTTGCAGTGTGAGCGCATCATCCAAAGACTCAATATCTTGCTGCAATGGTGTAATACTCGATGCGAGATCACCGTCCATTAACGCCGAAAGTTGCGCCTGCTGCTCACGACTTTGCTGCTGTTTGTGTTGCAGTAATTGCTGCTGATGCGCTAACTGGCTGCGACGCAGTTCAAGCTGCAACTTATGCTGAGAAACATCCGCTGCCTGTTGGCGCGCCACTTCGGCCTGCTGCTGACTGCGTTCAATGCTCATTTCCCATTGGGATTGCAGCTCATCCATGATCTCTTGTTGCTCATCATGCTGTGGCCCAAGTTTGGCAAGCTCAAGCTCCAACGCGCTAAGACTCGCTTTATAGCCGTTAAGCTTGTCGGTATTTTGTTGGATCTGCACTTTGACTTGCGCCAACTGGGTTTCGAGCTGGGCGTCGCGCTGCTTTTGATTCTGTAGCTGTTGCTCTAACTTAGCGATTTCAGTACCGGTCAGATAATAGGCTTCAACCGCTCGCTGCTCTTGCTCCGCCAATTGCGCGAGTTGTACTTGCAATTCAGTGGTCTGTAATTCATCAGTTTGCGCGAGTGACTGCGCCGCCGCTTGCTGCACTTCAATAGCACTTATCTGCTCAGATAGGCTCGCCATCTGATCTTGCAACTCTTGATAGCGCATCACAAGGAGTTCAGCATGGGTCTTACGCTCGGCCTGTTTAAGCTCACGATATTGTTTAGCGGCTTTAGCCTGCTGCGCGAGTTTATCTAACTGCTTACCGAGTTCACTGCGAATATCGCCCAAACGCTCGAGGTTTTCGCGGGTATGGCGAATACGGTTTTCAGTTTCGCGCCGACGCTCTTTATAGCGGGAAATCCCGGCGGCTTCCTCAATAAAGGTGCGCAAGTCTTGGGGTTTAGATTCAATCAGGCGGGAAATAGTGCCTTGCTCGATAATGGCATAACTGCGCGGGCCAAGACCTGTGCCCATAAACAAGTCGGTAATGTCTTTACGACGACACTTTTGACCATTGAGAAAATACCAAGACTCACCGTCGCGGCTCACCTGACGCTTAACGGCGATTTCTTCATAACTGGCATACTGACCAGCGAGGCGACCCTCTTTGTTTTCAAAAATAAGTTCAACACCCGCCACAGACACAGGTTTTCGCGCGCTTGAACCGTTAAATATCACATCGGCCATAGAATCACCGCGTAGGTGCTTCGCCGAGCTTTCACCGAGCACCCAACGCACGGCATCGATCACGTTCGATTTGCCGCAGCCATTTGGGCCAATAATGGCGGTTAATGCCTGTAAAAAAGGAATTTTTGTGGGATCGACAAACGACTTAAAGCCGGCAAGTTTTATCTGTTTTAATCTCATGGTGCCAGTTAGCGCGTCTCTGAAGTCTGGCCCGAAAATGAGCCAAGCGGTGCAAATGCATTTATCGGCCAACTTTAACAAAGCAGGCAGCATTTTGTAACGCTTTTTATTGAATTCATGCGGCTTTTAGCTTGTCATCTGTCCATGAGTTGATCACAATCGCATATAGCTGTCGCTTAACTTTTTGGAAAAACGATATGACACAGAAAAAAAACTTGCCCTTCCCTGCCAAAAGTGGCGTTAATTATTTTCTCGATGGCTTTGGTTTAATCACACGTAAAGGCCTGCGCACTTTCGTATTTATTCCGTTAATGATTAACCTTCTGCTGTTTGCTGGCGTCATTTATGTAGCCATAGGCCAGTTAGATACGCTATTCACTTGGATGAATGCCCAGCTCCCGGAGTACTTAAGCTGGTTAAACTTTTTACTTTGGCCGCTCGCCGTCACTACTATGCTGGTGATGCTTGCTTTTGTATTTAGCTCCGTCATGAACTGGCTCGCCGCCCCCTTTAATGGTCTGTTGGCTGAAAAAGTCGAGCAGTTGTTAACTGGTAAGCAGCTGAATACCGGTTCTGGTATTGATTTAATCAAAGACTTACCGCGTATCCTTGGGCGTGAGTGGATCAAACTCAAATACTATCTGCCCCGCGCACTGGTATTTTTGTTATTGTTTTTAGTGCCTATGGTAGGCCAGACGCTGGCGCCGATTTTATGGTTTCTGTTCAGCGCTTGGATGATGGCGATTCAGTACTGCGATTATCCCTTCGATAACCACAAGGTCAGTTTTAAAGATATGCGCTTTGCCTTGAATCAAACCCGTGGCACCAGTTTTAGCTTTGGCGCAACTGTGACGCTATTTTCGATGATCCCCATAGTCAACTTTATCGTCATGCCAGTGGCGATTTGTGGCGCGACGGCCATGTGGGTCGATAAGTATCGTGAAGCGTATCGCAACCATGCCATCGCACCCGAGTAGTAACACCAGCAGTGCTGAGTCATGGCTCAGCACTGCTCCCCAATTTTTTTAGACCCAATAATCCAATCATGTTTCGCCTCGTTAAAATCAACGCAAACCTTGTAACAATTACTCACTATTGTTAACTTCACGTTTTCTGGCAAAATGCGCGCCACGAATGTGTTATTTGAGTCTTTTGTGTTGAAATCAATCTTAGCCATCATCTTATCTAGTCTTACTTTTCTACCTGTAACTTGTCTTGCTGGCTATGCCAGCCAATTTCAGTTAGCCATTCCAACACTTAACAGTGCTGCCAATATCGACGGTGAGTTGGACGATGCCATTTGGCAACAAGCCGCAGTCACAGAGCTCAAATACGAAACCCAACCAGGGGAAAACATTGCCGCATTAGTGAAAACCGAGGCGCGAGTCTATGCGACTAAAACCAGTCTTTTTGTGGCATTTACTGCCAAAGACATTAATCCCAAACTCATTCGGGCCACACTCAAGGACAGAGACAAGCTGTGGAGTGATGATTTAGTCGGAATTAAACTCGATACTTTTAATAATGCCCGTTTAGCATACCAATTTTTTATTAATCCCCTTGGCGTGCAATTAGACTCAATTGAAAACGAACTAACGGGTGAAGAAAGCGAAGCATGGGATGGTATTTGGAAATCCGCAGGCAAGATCACCGCCGATGGCTATCAGGTCGAAGTCGAATTACCACTGAGACTGTTCAACTTTGACGACAAGAAAAGCCTACAAGAATGGGGCTTTGAGTTAATTCGTTATTATCCACGCAATGAAAAACATCGCCTATCGACCCATAAGATTGACCGAAATACGAGTTGTCAACTTTGTCAGTTAGGTGTGGCTTCTGGCTTGGCGGGGGCAGAACAAGGACAGGATGTACAAATCACCCCGACTTTTATCGCCAACCGTAACGAACATAAACAGGCGGATGGCTGGGAAGCTGATAACAATCTCGAGCCAGGTGTAGACTTGCGCTGGGGCATTAATTCCAGCACCTTACTCAATGCCACCATTAATCCCGATTTTTCCCAAGTGGAATCCGATGCTGGCCAGCTCGATGTGAACAGCACTTTCTCCTTGTTCTATGATGAGAAACGGCCGTTCTTTTTGGATAATAAAGACTATTTCGACACACAGGTGAATCTGCTGCACACCCGCAATATTGTTGCACCTGACTATGGTATCAAACTGACAAGTAAGAGCGATGATCACACTTTAGCTCTGCTAGCGAGTAACGATAGCCAAACCACGTTTTTGGTACCGGGAAATTTAAGCTCAGAGGTTGCCTCGCTTGATCAAGAAAGTTTGAACCTTGCGGGACGTTATCGTTTCGACATGAGCAAAACTTTCTCCATCGGCGGGTTACTTACCGCGAAAACGAGCAGTGACAACACTCACAATGGTGCAGCAAATGACCCGCACTATGAGATCAACAGCCAACCCGATTACCACAACTATGTCATTAGTCTGGATGCGAAATATCAACCAACACCACAGGACAGTTTCACTGTGCAAGTGGCCCAATCGGATACTCAGTACCCCACGGGAGTCTATCGTCAATTTTGTACTGATACTGAAAATGACCCTAGTAATGGGTTGCCCTGTGGCCAATCTCAGCTTGATTGCGAACTCGGTCACTGCCAACTCAACGAACAAGTATTACGTAGCCAATCTGATAGCCGCTTTGGCGGCAATTTATATCAGTTAACCTTTAAACACGAAGAGCGAAATTGGTTTGCTTACAGTGAATACAACGCAGTTGATCCCGATTTTCGTGCCGATTTAGGCTTTGTCGAAAAAATCGATTACCGCACCTTTGAGGCTGGTGCGGGTTTGATTTGGTATCCTACGGGCACCTTTAACAAGGTGGAATTAGCGGGAGATTGGGATATCACTCATAACCAAGCAGGCGAACGACTTGAAGAAGAGTATGAAGCCTACATCGAAATCCTCGGCGCATTACAAAGCGAAATCACCTTTGGTGTAGAAACCCGTGAACGTGTGGGCCCTCGCCGCGATGCTTCACAACTCACTATCGCCGGAAATAGTCAACTATATGATGAAACCCAAGTGTGGTTTTATGGCGCAGTAACCCCGTTATCGCCCCTGAGTATGGAGCTTGAAATGTACTACGGCGATGAAATTGATTTTATCAATGATAGGTTGGGCACTAAAACGCAAATGAACCCGAGTATCAATTGGAAAATTGCTAATGGACTTTCTATCGATATATCCCATCTTTATCAGCAAATGGATGTGGAACAAGGTGCACTTTTTACCGCTAATCTGAGCGATGTACGCCTCAACTGGCAATTCAGTCTACACAGTTTTATTCGCCTTTCTAGCATTTACACCCGGATAAATCGCAATGTGGCGCAGTATTTATATTCGGCGCCGCAGAGTGAGGAAGCGCATTTAGGCAATGAGCTCCTCTACGGTTATAAACTCAATCCGCAGAGTGTGTTCTACCTCGGATACTCTGATAGTTTGCAGGCTAATGATGAGTTAAGCCGCCTGACGCGGGACGAGAAAACCTACTTTATGAAGTTAAGTTACGCATGGCTGCTATAAACAATCATTGCCTTAAACAGAAAGCAACTTAGACAAACAACTGACATAAAAAAGCCCACATCTTCCTCGATGTGGGCATTTTATTATGACGGTGAGAATCTTAGACCTTCTGCAGAATAACACTACCAATAGAATATCCTGCGCCAAACGAACTCAATAAACCTAAATCGCCAGTCTTAAAGTCACCGGAAAACTTGTGAAATGCAATAACAGAACCCGCGGAAGCCGTATTGGCGTATTCATTTAGTACCACGGGCGCTTGTTCCGCAGACACATCATCCCCAAGCAACTTTCTCACCACAAACTGATTCATGTTGATGTTCGCTTGATGCAACCACAAACGTTTGAAGGACTGTGGCGTTAACGCTTGTTCGGCCAGATGTTCATCCAAATGTTGATAAATCATCGGCAACAGCTCTTTAAATACCTTGCGCCCTTGTTGGTGGAATAACTTATCGGCTTGATGGGCCGCACTCGGATCGCAGCGATTCAAGAAACCGAAATTACTGCGAATATTGTTCGAGTAATCGGTAAAACAGCGGCTTGAGATGATCTTAAACACATGGTCAGACTGGGCTAAGCTTTGTTCTTCCAGTACCAGAGCCGTCGCCACATCACCGAAGATAAAATGGCTGTCACGGTCGCGATAATTCACCTGTGCCGAGCAAATCTCTGGGTTGATCACTAACACTCTTGAGGCAGAACCCGTAGCAATGGCATTAGCCGCGGCGACAATTGCAAACGTCGCCGATGAACACGCTACCTGCATGTCGTAACCATAACCCCGCGTACCCAGTGCACGTTGAATTTCAATTGCCATAGCAGGATACGCACGCTGAGTATAAGCGCAGGCAACAATCACTAAGTCAATTTGCTCAGCTTTGAGATTGGCATTCTTTAGTGCCATCAAGGCAGCTTCAAGGCCAATCTCAGCCTGCATAGATAATTCGTCACTGCTGCGCTCAGGAATCAACGGCATCATGACTTCGGGATCCAGAATGCCCTCTTTCACCATCACATATCTGTGCTTGATGCCTGAGGCTTTTTCAATAAACTCGCTCGATGAATAGGACAAAGCCGCAACATGGCCTTGCTCAATTAAGCCTGCATTTTCAAGATTGAAAATATCCACATAAGCATTGAAGCTCTCAACTAAGGCTTCATTGGAAATACTGTGGGGCGGCGTAAATAGGCCACTCCCCGAAATGACGACCTGTTTCATAAATGCTCCAAACGGGTACTGGTTGTAAGGTGAGCAGAGGATGCATCATCACTCGTAAGCACAGGTGCTAACTCATTTTGCCCCTGCGCTTGTTGCTCTAATCGTTGCTTTTTATGCATTTGCACTAAGTCTATCACGACTGTTGAAGATATTTTATCTTGGATCCCCTGCCGATTGGCATCCCAAAATATTTGCATAAAGCCAAGTAAGCCAGTGGTAAAGCCTGCGGCATAGCCGCCATAACGGCCAAACGCGGCCCATAAACTGATGTTGGCACCATCGAGCTGGATCACCCGAATGCCCAGCATCTTCTTACCTAAGGTTTGACCATCAAATCGTGCAGTAAAGACGGTAAAGTAAAACGCTGCCCAACCAAAACCCAGCCCCATATCACTCAGAAAGCCTTTCACCCAAGCAACAACACTATGGCTTGTAGCTTCATCAACGGTTCTGAGGCGAGAATATTGCGAAGAGCTCACATTCACTGCATCAGCCACCGCGCTTTGCAGCTGTACATCCGGCGAAATAGCTTGAATAGGCTGAAGTGGCTCAGGCGGAGAATCTGTTGTCGCCAACTCAACAGGAAGCGTAATAACAGGCCATAGGCTGCCATTAAGCACTTCCGCCTGTAACTTTTCACTGTCTATGGCAGGCAAACTACTGTTGGCTATGGTTGCTAGCACTATTTCACGTTGATCATTTTCTGTCATGCCCTTTGATCCTGAAGCGCTTTTTATCGCTTCATGTAGGGATTGAACTTGAGTTTTACCACAAGCATAATTATTGCACTGGCTCAACGACATCAATGCTGGTAGTGACGTAATGATTTGTTCACCTAATGCCAATTGTTGCTCTACTCCCTCACTGCTTTTAACGTCTGTTCCATTAAAATCAAACAGATTATTGGCGGTTGTCAGCAACATAAAAACCAACATCAAGGCATAAAGTCCCCACTTGAGTAAACGACCAAACTTACGACTGCGCTTTTCAATCCAGATAATACTGACCACCAGCAAGACAAACATCCAATCCATCTGCTCAGCTAACACAGTGATCAGCAAACCATCAATCAGTATGGCTAACATCCGCTTCAACGGTGTCGCCAATGGGGTGTATAACACGGATGCTGCAATGGTAAATGCCTTTGGTGTTACCATCGTTTTTGGATCTTTACCCAGATCCATTTGTTGCTGCTTCATCTTTGCGCTTGTCCGATACGAGTGATAGGCTAGTTTTACGATTGAGACATCAAGAAGTTATCCCTGTTAATGCCACAATCTTTTTTATGTTAGCAAAAGGTTAACACAGTTAAACTGGCTGCCAATCAGGGTTTGCGAATAACAGCACACCCTTTAATAACCAAATCGAATAAAGAAGAACAAACAATCACTTCTAAAAGCGCCACAGCAGATTATGATTCAGTAGTGCCAACATAGGAGCAAGCAATCCATGAGCAAAATTTTCGAAGATAATTCATATACTATTGGTAATACACCACTAGTACGTTTAAACCGTGTTAGCCAAGGTAAAGTGCTGGCCAAAGTCGAAGCCCGTAACCCAAGTTTCAGTGTTAAATGCCGTATCGGTGCCAATATGATTTGGGATGCCGAGAAGAAAGGTCTATTAACAAAAAATCACGAGCTGATTGAGCCGACATCAGGCAACACAGGTATTGCATTAGCGTATGTTGCCGCGGCCCGTGGCTATAAACTGACCCTGACCATGCCAAATACCATGAGTTTAGAGCGTCGTAAGCTACTCAAAGCCCTAGGCGCAACTCTCGTGCTGACTGAAGGCGCGAAAGGCATGAAAGGTGCGATTGATAAAGCGGAAGAAATTCGCCAATCGGCTCCTGAAAAATACATTTTATTGCAGCAGTTTAATAACCCTGCTAACCCAGAAATCCATGAAAAAACCACAGGTCCAGAAATCTGGAATGATACCGATGGTGAAGTGGATGTGTTTGTTGCCGGTGTAGGTACTGGCGGTACAATTACTGGTGTAAGCCGTTACTTGAAAAAAGTGGCCGGTAAAACCATCACCTCAGTTGCGGTTGAGCCAGCAGATTCTCCTGTTATAGCTCAAACCTTAGCGGGTTTACCTGTGCAACCAGGGCCGCATAAAATCCAAGGGATTGGTGCTGGCTTTATCCCTGGTAACTTAGATTTAGAATTGATTGACCGTGTTGAGGCTGTAACTAACGATGAAGCCATCGACATGGCCCGCCGCTTAATGCAAGAAGAAGGCATTTTAGTGGGTATTTCATCGGGTGCCGCCGTTGTCGCCGCCAACCGCATCGCTGAGTTGCCAGAGTTTGCAGGCAAAACCATTGTGGTGATTTTGCCATCGGCTGCCGAGCGTTACCTATCTTCAGTCTTGTTCCAAGGCCAATTCGGCGACGAAGAAAACGTTCAATAAACGACGTTTTATCGTCCTTAAAATACCCAGCTTTTGCTGGGTATTTTTATTTATGGCATTCCATTATTTAGATCTCGATTACAGAGCATAAACAAGTTACTGCTCAAGTTTGGATACAGCTCATAGTTCTTTGTATCTCAACTGGCTTTCACGGCTAACTTAGTTATAAAGAACGGACCCGCTCGCCAATTCATTCCTTTTTATGTCTTTTTACCGAACACCAAGTAATATCAGCGCCTTCAATGCGAAGTTTGAAGCTCAAAAAATTGCCTTTGGCCCCATCAGCTTTCAAGTCGCCCACTGCCTACTCAAATTCGATGTGCTAGCCCAAATAGATAACGCGGCCGAGCATGGGATCACTGCAGCCGAGTTAAGCCAATCCACCCCACTGAGTGAATATGCCTTGGGGGTATTGTTGGATATGGGACTCAGTATGGGTTTAGTTTGGCAAAATGAAAATGGCTATGTGCTCGACAAAACTGGGCACTTTTTACTGCATGACGACATGGCCGCCATCAACCTTAACTTTGTGCAGGATGTTTGCTATCAAGGCCTTTTTAACCTTGATACCGCGCTACTCGAAGGCAAGGCCGCAGGACTTAAGGTGTTCGGTGACTGGAATACCATCTACCCCGCCTTAAAAGATCTACCGCCCAAAGCGAAACAGAGCTGGTTTGCCTTCGATCATTACTATTCGGATCATGCCTTTCCACAGCTTCTGCCATTAGTGTTTGCCCATAAGCCAAGCCATTTAGTGGATATAGGCGGCAATACGGGCAAATGGGCACTGAGCTGCTGTGATTATGACGCAAACGTTGAAGTCACGATTATGGATTTCCCGGGGCAACTAGAGGTAGCCACACAAAATGCACTCGCACGAGGTTTTGCAGCGCGCGTGCATACCTTTGCCACCGATCTGCTGGACGACTCCCTACCCTTTGTCGAAGGCGCCGATACTTACTGGATGAGTCAATTTTTGGATTGCTTTTCAAAAAGCCAAATCCTGAGCATTTTACAACGCACGGCAAAGGCAATGACATCAAGCAGCCAACTCTTTATCGTCGAAACCTTTTGGGATAGACAGCCATCGGCCGCCTCCGCCTATTGCGTAAATGCCACTAGCCTCTATTTCAGCGCCATGGCCAATGGCAATAGCCGCATGTATCACTCTAAGGATTTATTGGCCCTGCTTCACCAAGCGGGACTGTATGTGGATGAAGACACAGACAATCTTGGCCTAGGGCACACGCTACTGCGTTGTAAACTCAAACCTTAAGTTTAATAGCAACACCAAAGTAAACAAAACTTATGCAATGAATAAAATTAATCAAATTTATTTATCATGGATGCCCGCAGTACACTAAATACATCAAAACAGCGCCCCAAAAAAAGCGATGTTAAGCATTGTCAGTATTGAGAGGTATTCAAAATGACTTCAAAACGCAAACGCTGGACATCCCACGCAGCTAAACTTCCCAGCCCTATGGCTGGGTTGGCATTGGCAATTGCCAGCTTAGGTTGGACATGGGAGAACATGACACCTTCACTTAATGGCGCAGGACAACTCACAGGCGCCATCATCGCCTCTGTGTTGCTGTTATTGCTCATGGGTAAATTCATGCTTCATCCTAATATTTTAAAGGACGAGCTAAGTCACCCTGTGATTGGTAGTGTAATCCCCACCTTCGCCATGGGCTTGATGGTGGTGTCTAAATCACTCGGCGATTATTTCCCCCATGCAGGCTTAACTCTGTGGCTAGTCGCCATTGGTATCCATGTGATCTTCCTAAGCGCGTTTATCTACTATCGCGCCATTGATTTTAAACTCGAGCACATGGTGCCAAGCTGGTTCGTACCACCCATTGGTATTATCGTCGCGGCGGTGTCTTTCCCTGTATCTGATTACCAATGGTTAGCAAACGCCATTTTGGTTTTTGGAATGTTAGCCTACTTAATCATGCTGCCTTTGATGCTCTATCGCCTCATCTTCTGTCAGGCGATACCTGATGCAGCTAAACCAACCATTGCCATTCTCGCAGCTCCCGCCAGTTTATCACTTGCAGGTTATCTGACCGTTTGCGAGCAGGCGTCGATCCCCTTAGTCGCCTTACTACTGAGCATCGCCATTCTGATGACCAGCATCATCTACTTGGCCTTCTTTCATCTGCTAAAACTGCCCTTTAGCCCAGGCTACGCAGCCTTTACCTTCCCTATGGTTATCGGTGCAACCGCCCTCTTTAAAACCGCAGCTTGGTTAACGCAGTTCAATAACATGGGTGAGTTAGCGATATGGATAAAATACTTAGCAGAATTCGAACTGGTAATCGCCACCTTAGTGGTTGCCTATGTCGCCCTACGTTATTTAGGACACTACTTTCCACTGCAATTTAAAGTGGAAGAGCTAATAAACAGAATAGAACCAAGTAAAAATTAATTCTCAATTTTATGCGCTCTGTACACATTAATTGGAATAACCTACCAAAACTCAAAGAAAGATGAATCGAGATTCATCTTTTTTTGAGTAACGAAGATATTAATAAAACCCTCAAAAATCAGTTCAATTTCAAACCGAACCTATCCTAGCCCTTCTAAAAAAGTGCATATTTAAGAGAATCAGCCATCTAACTTAAACAGCATGAAATTCTATATATAAAGTTAAGCTGCACAAGAAAACCTGAAGAGATACAGAATGACTAACTAAATAAGCAAAATTTCCTATTTTCCCTATAAAAATAATAAAAAAGTATGATTTAACCAAAAGCAAATTAAAACAAAATGAAAACAATTATAAAAAATAAATAAACATTTAATTAACAGGCTTAACAAAAAAACATCAAAACCAGTACTAAGTAGCCATCATTAACGGCATTAATGATGCACAAACCCTTTGTAAAAAAACATTTAGAATAGAAATTTACAAATTTGAAACAATTTAAGCAACATTTATAATGTTGCACTTGTTATTTCCTTGTGGTTATATCTTGAACCTAATTAAAGGTGACACTTATTGGTTACAAAAGTGACTTTTAATAAAATAAGAATTAAACAAAAAAAACAAATGTTAAGGGAGAATAGAATGCGCGCAAAATCTACATTAGCCAAAGCAGTTCGCTTTGCGTTAATCAGCGGAGCTGCTACAGCAGCATTATCAACTTCAGCAGTATTTGCTGCTGAAGACGGTGCAAAAGTTGAACGTATTGAAGTAACAGGTTCTCGTATTCAAAGAACTGATATGGAATCAGCATTGCCTGTTACGGTTTTATCGGCTGAAGATATAGCTAAAACAGGCTTAAGCGACGTTTCTGCAGTATTAGCACAAATGCCATTTAACACTGCGGGAAGTTTTATTAGTGACGCTGGAAGTTCAGCAAGTAACCATGCAAGTTCAGGTATGCGCGGATTAGGCTCTAACCGTACGCTAACATTAATTAACGGACGTCGGATCGCTCCTTCCGCAACATTTGGTGGTGATTCAACCAACCTCAACTTAATCCCCATGGATGCAATTGAGCGTATCGAAATTTTACGTGATGGTGCATCAGCTATTTATGGTTCTGACGCTATCGGTGGTGTAATTAACATCATTCTTAAAAAGACATTCGATGGCTTAGCATTCGATGCAAAATTCGGTAGCCCAACACAAGGTGGCCGTGATGAAAAATCTGCTTCTATTACATTTGGTAAAACTGATGATAAAGGTAGTAGTTTAGTTGTTATCGAACATAAGGCATTTGACCCTCTGCAAGGTGGACAACGCCCTCACATAACAGCTAACTGGGACCAAAAATATGGTCGAAGTGGTTTGTATGCTCCAGAAGGAACATATCGTCCTGTAGCATCTCGCCCAGGAAAAGGCGCTGATGGAACATTTGATGACCCTGTTTACACAGGATTACAAGTTCCAGGTAAAGACTGTCCTGCTGATAGAGTTATTACCACTAAAGATGGCTCGGCCTGTGGATTCAGTCATTTTGATGGCACAGATTACTTACCTGAACAAACTAAAGACTCTATTTTTTCAAATATGACTCATCGCATTACTGATGAACTAGAGTGGTTTGGTCAAGCAATTGTAATGCGTGATAAATCAACCACATCTTCAACAGCATTATGGACTCCTAATCTATATATGGCTGCTGATAACAAGTTAAATCCAACATATGGCACAGCTCAAGCGTCAGAGGTTCAAGCCTATCACCGCTTAAAAGGTGTAGCTGATCGCAAAACAGAATTCGACTCAAATGTAGTCGATATCGTTACTGGCTTGAATCTTGAATTAGATGCTGGTTCATTAAGCTGGTATGTTCAATATTCTGATCAAGTCGTTAATATCGAAACGGACTCTTATGTCTTTGAAGATAAGTTACAAGAAGCTGTAGATAAAGAACTGTATAACCCTTTTGTGGAAGGTGGCAATGCAACACAGGCAACCTTAGATACATTTTTGCATACAGCAACACGTAAAGCGACATCGAACACAACTGGTACAGGTTTATCTTGGGCAGCTTTAGCACCAATAGCATTACCTGGTGGCGATTTAGGCTATGCCGTCGGTGTTGAATATCAAAAAATGGAGTACAAAGATACTCGTGATGCACAACAAGCGGCAGGCAATGTACTAGGTACTTATGGTGGTGATTCAGCTGGTGACCGAAGCTATAAAGCTGCATTTGTTGAATTAGAGCTTCCAGTTCTAGAAAATTTAAACGTTAAACTTGCTAGTCGTTATGACCAATACAGTCTTCCTGATGTTGGCCAATTATCAAGTTCAATTAACGTGCGTTATGAAGTGCTTGATAACTTAGTATTAAGAGCATCTTATGGACAAGGCTTTAGAGCACCGTCTTTAGACGACTTACTAGGCGAGCCAGCAACAAGTTATGATTCAATAACTGATACAACTCTGTGCCAAAGCTTACCTGATGATCAACAAGCAGGTAACAAAGCATGTGAAGATAACCAGTATTTACGTAAAAGTTCAGGTAATAAAGATTTAGAACCAGAAAAATCAGCTCAATACTCATTTGGTGCAGTGTGGAACATCACCGAAAATATTGATTTTGTCGTTGATTACTACAATATTGAAATCACTGACCAAGTAAGTTATATCGATGCTCAGACTATTGTCGACTTAGAAGCGACAGCTGGTTTAGGCGCCTACGATCCAAACTACATTTATGTAAAACGTAAAGCTGATGGCACAATCGATGAAATTGGTGCTGGCAACATCAACATGGATGGCGTACAAACCTCAGGTCTTGATGTCTCTTTTACGTCTAAATACGATCTAGGCACTATGGGTGAGCTGAAGTTCGCAGTTGAGGGTACATATGCACTTGAATATTCAGAGCAAGCAAGTCCAATTGCTCAACGCTATGATGTTTTAGGAACTAAAGGTTATCCACCACTGCGTTTCAATACTACATTTAGCTACGCTATTGACGATTTTTCCGCGTCTTTAATCGCTAAATATATTGATTCTTATGATGGTGAAACACCACAACAGCAGGAAGCCGGCACTAATAAGCAAGACTTCTCTTCGTTTACAACTTGGGATATGACACTTAACTATGACTTCAACAATTATGGGAAAGTCACTGTAGGTGCACGTAACTTATTTGATGCTATGCCAACAGTTAACTATAGCTTAGGTTACCCTGGATACGACACTGATACGCACAACATCTTAGGTCGTGTAGTATTTGCAGGATACAAAGTTAAGTTCTAATATCGCATTTCTCAATTAGAACTAGAACCTAATCAAAAAACGGCATCTTCGGATGCCGTTTTTATTTACTTCATTATTTACACATCATAGTAAACCGACATAAAAATGCCCAGCTACCTGCTGGACACTTTCACTTCAGACTAATAATTAAAGACGTTTTAGGAATGTTTAGTCAGCTTAATCTCACTCTGATGCTGAGGTTTTTCAGTATGTGAATGTGGTGCAGAAAAGTGTTCATGATGAGCTTTGTGTGGTTCAGCCAAGGTTACTTTACCCTGCTCTATCCACCAATAACCTAAACCAACAATCACACCGCCACCGACAATATTGCCTAAGGTTACAGGTATTAAATTATTGAATATAAAGTTTGCCACGGTTAAATCGGCAAATTGTGCTTGAGTAACCCCTAAAGACGCGAAGAACTCTGGGCTGGCGATTGATTGGATCATCATGCCCATAGGCACCATAAACAGGTTAGCGATACTGTGTTCAAAGCCACTACTGACGAACATAGCCACAGGTAAAATTAACAGTAACGATTTAGTCAGCACATCACGGCTGGCAAAGGTCATCCACACACCTAAACACACCAACATGTTACATAAAATGCCTAAACTAAAGGCTTGAATCCAAGTATGGTGCAGTTTGTGCTGTGCCACTTTAAGGGCATTTAATCCCCAATTACCACCATCGAGCTCATACATACCTGCGGCAGTGATCAAGCAAACCATCAACATAGCGCCGACAAAATTGCCGGCATACACGCGGCACCAACATTTGAGTAATTCAGCGCCAGTGACCTGTTTTTGTGCCCAGGCGACGGTACTGAGTACAGAACTGGTGAACAATTCTCCACCGCAAACAACCACTAAGATTAAACCTAAACTAAAGGCTATTCCGCCAACGAAACGAACTAAACCCCAAGACGCATCGCCTGCGCCAGTGGTTACGGTTAAATAAAAAACAAAGGCTAAGGCGATAAATGCGCCAGCAAACACGGCTAAACCAAAGGACTGCCAAGGTGCTTTAACCACTTTGCTTGTCCCGTAAATTTCAGCCTGATTGTAACAACTAAAATGAGCTGAAACCTGTGGCGCTTCATGTGCGCTGTTTGTCACAGTTGGAACTGATGACGATGGATTTGGGCTTTTCATTGCATAACTCCAACTTCAGATAAACAAACTTGAACGCGTAGCATAGGTATCTCCAGCAGCGCCATTGCGCAGATAATACGAATCAAAACCGAGATAATGATTTGCTTAAATGATGATTCACTAAAGTCTCGCTTTGTATCATACAACGCGCTTATGCTGTGAAGCAGATATTGCTAAAGCGTGATGCTATTCACACCCAAAATGTGAAAACTTTGAAGCCAAAAACACAAAAGGTTAATTGGTCTTACCATGGTGACACAATTTTCATCGCGAGAATGTGGCTTAATTAAGATGGTATACGATGCAAATCCTGCACATTTCCATCTCATATTTAGTGAACTAACGCTTAAATTAATGCGCTATAGATTCAAGTTAACCTCAGCAATGACACATTAAATGACCAAGAGCTTGACGCGTGTCTCTCGGTATTCATTAAATTGAACCGATACTTTAGCATTTACAGTTTAGTCCAACAGCAAGTAACAAGTTGCCTGCATCATAGCAAACTACTGTATTTAGCCACTCTTTAACCCTTCCTGAATGATTTAAGCATTGCATGCTTTATTTGATGGCGTTATGACATGCCGTCTCCTAAATCGACACTAAGTTAGCAAATAAAAATAAATTAATACAAATAGCTAACATCAAACTTATTTTTAATATCATAACCACTGCGCCTACTGTGACAGCTCCCATTATCGAGCCGTGACCTCCACCAATCAAAATCAGCCTATACGAGGATAGATTTATCCTCGCTAAAGGTGGACAGTAAATGGGAACAATATAGGCAGGCTGATTTAAGAGATAATGGGGTTCAGATGTCACACCAAGTTAAAAAGCGTGCCGTATTCCCTATTGTGGTAAAAAAATGCTACCTAGCTAGCAAATTTGGGATTAACAGAGCATAAACCAAGCCGTTTAAGATGCGATAGCGACTGACCTATGTTAATATGCTTATGGACAATTGGTCTTACCAATTATAAAGATTTATCAGTAGCCGATAATCAAAGTAAGCGAATATTTGTCATCTTATCGGGTATCAATAGACAGACTTTTGGAGTGACGAGCGCTTCAAAATCCAGTTCCCATCATAGGGCGTCATCATGAAGGGAGCTTTATTTCAGGAATTAGCTATTGGCTTATACTCAGCATTGCTTAACGCTGATCGCCAATAACCTTTTATCTCAACCAGAAGGTATTAGTACGATGACCGACAAAACTGAACTGTTTGCCAACGCATGGGAAGGCTTTACTCCTGGCGATTGGAAATCTGAAGTCAATGTACGTGACTTTATCCAACAAAACTACGCGCCTTTTGAAGGCGATGAGTCCTTCCTCGCCGGTGCCACCGAAGCGACCACAAAATTGTGGGATAAAGTCATGGAAGGCATCAAACAGGAAAACCGTACCCACGCGCCTGTTGATTTCGACACTAAGATGGTTTCAACCATCACTTCCCACGACGCTGGATACATCAACAAAGAATTAGAAACTATCGTTGGCTTACAAACAGACGCGCCGCTAAAACGCGCTATGTTGCCTAACGGTGGTATTCGTATGGTGGAAAGCTCATGCGCCGCCTACGATCGTGTACTGGATGAAGATGTTAAATACGTTTATTCAGAACTGCGCAAAACCCATAACCAAGGTGTGTTCGATGTTTACACCCCCGAAATTATGGCCTGTCGTAAATCAGGTATTTTAACGGGATTACCCGATGCCTATGGCCGTGGCCGTATCATTGGTGACTATCGCCGTGTGGCACTTTACGGTATCGATTACCTGATGAAAGATAAGTTTGCCCAATTTAGCTCACTGCAAGCGCAGTTCGAAGCGGGTGAAGAATTATCTAACGTTATCCAATTACGTGAAGAAATTGCCGAGCAACACCGTGCATTAGGCCAAATGAAGAAAATGGCTGCCAAGTATGGCTTCGATATTTCTCGTCCAGCGACCAATGCACAAGAAGCGATCCAATGGACTTACTTCGGCTATTTAGCTGCAGTGAAGAGCCAAAACGGCGCTGCCATGTCATTAGGTCGTACCTCTTCATTCCTCGACATCTATATTGAACGTGATCTGAAAAATGGCACCTTAACTGAGCAACAAGCTCAGGAAATGGTTGACCATTTCGTGATGAAATTGCGTATGGTGCGTTTCCTACGTACCCCTGAATACGACGAATTGTTCTCAGGCGACCCAATTTGGGCGACGGAGTCAATCGGCGGTATGGGCTTAGATGGCCGTACGTTAGTGACGAAATCAAGCTTCCGTTTCTTGAACACCCTTTACACTATGGGTCCAAGTCCAGAGCCAAACATCACAGTATTATGGTCAGATAAACTGCCAATCGGTTTCAAAAAATATTGCGCCAAAGTGTCTATCGACACTAGCTCAATCCAATACGAAAACGATGACTTAATGCGTCCAGATTTCCAATCAGACGACTATGCAATCGCCTGTTGTGTGAGCCCTATGGTTGTGGGTAAACACATGCAGTTCTTCGGTGCTCGCGCTAACTTAGCGAAAACCATGCTGTATGCGATTAACGGCGGCGTAGACGAAAAACTGAAAATCCAAATTGCCCCTAAAGCAGACATGATCACAGACGAAGTGCTCAACTTTGATGATGTGATGAATCGCTTAGACGGTTTAATGGATTGGTTAGCGACTCAATATGTCACTGCACTGAACTCAATCCACTACATGCATGATAAGTACTCTTACGAAGCCGCGCTTATGGCGCTGCACGACAGAGACGTACGTCGCACTATGGCTTGTGGTATTGCGGGTTTATCTATCGCAGCCGACTCACTGTCTGCCATCAAATACGCCACCGTAAAACCAGTGCGTGATGAAAACGGCATAGCAGTTGATTTCGATATCAGCGGTGACTATCCAAAATTTGGTAACAACGACCCACGTGTAGATGATATCGCCTGTGACTTAGTTGAACGTTTTATGGCGAAAATTCGTGACCGTAAAATGTATCGCAATGCGATCCCAACGCAGTCAATTCTGACCATCACCTCAAACGTGGTTTATGGTAAGAAAACCGGTAACACACCCGATGGTCGTCGTTCAGGTGCGCCATTTGCACCGGGTGCAAACCCTATGCATGGCCGTGATGAAAAAGGCGCAATCGCTTCTTTAACCTCAGTGGCAAAACTCCCATTTGCCCACGCTCAAGATGGTATCTCTTATACCTTCTCAATCGTGCCAAATGCGCTGGGTAAAGATGATGATGCTCGCCGTACCAACTTAGCGGCATTGATGGACGGATACTTCGACCACAATGACAAAAAAGAAGGTGGCCAACACTTGAACGTCAACGTGATGAACCGCGAGATGCTCGAAGATGCCGTTAAGCATCCAGACAAGTATCCACAGCTGACCATCCGTGTTTCTGGCTATGCAGTGCGCTTCAACTCACTGACGCCAGAACAACAACAAGATGTGATCACGCGTACGTTCACAAAAGGTCTGTAAGCTAAATTAGTCAAGGCTGTAGTACACTGTGCTACAGCCTCACTTATTTTAACAGGAGTCACAATGGCAGTTATCGGTCGGATCCACTCGGTGGAATCCTTTGGCACAGTAGATGGTCCCGGCATACGGTTTATCACCTTTATGCAGGGCTGTTTAATGCGCTGCCAATATTGCCACAACCGTGACACTTGGGATCTTGATGGCGGAAAAGAAGTTCTGGTCGATGAGTTAATGAGTCAAATCATCAGCTATCGGCCTTTTCTCGATGCCAGCAATGGTGGTGTTACGGCCAGTGGTGGTGAAGCCATTTTACAGGCCGAATTTGTCGCCGAATTATTCACGGCTTGTCAGCAAGAAGGTATTCATACCTGTTTAGATACCAATGGTTTTGTACGTAAGTACACGCCAGTGATTGATGAGTTGCTCGACCATACTGACTTGGTCCTGCTCGACATCAAGCACATGGACGATGAAAAACATATTGAGTTAACTAAAGTCAGCAACCATAGAACATTACAGTTTGCGCAATATTTGGCAGAGCGTAATCAAGCGACGTGGATACGTTATGTCGTAGTGGGCGGATTTACCGACGATGAAGCATCGGCATTACAACTGGCCGAGTTTATCAAGCCCATGAAAAACATTGAAAAGGTAGAATTACTACCCTATCACGAATTAGGTAAACATAAGTGGGAAGCCATGGGCGAAAGCTATCAACTCGATGGGATATCCCCCCCGAGTCGAGAAACCATGGAAAAGATCAAAGCGGTATTTGTCCAGCAAGGGATTAACGCGATTTATTAATCCACAGTAACAAAAGAGCCAAAAGGGATAACCGCGGCAACGGCCTAAAGTTCTTCCCAATAACTGGCATCTAAACGCTCAAAGGCTATTTTTAAAATCAGTGCCATATCGAGGTAACAGGCCTTAGCGCCTAACGTGTGGCAATTGATACCCATGGATGACAACTTCGCACTCAACTGGTTAATCCAGTCGAACAGCGTTAACGGTAATGGATGGCGAGCTCGCCAGCCTAACCACAGCAGCCCCTGTAACGGTAAGCTGATGAAAAATAAACCGAGAGTGACAGCTTGGGGCAGAAATGCCCAACCGTGAATATACAGCTGGCTCATGCTCACAAAAATCGCCAGCACTGGCATCACCAGTATGGCAAGCTGAGTTGCTCGGACGACCCGATACTCAGGAAAATAAAAACCCAGTTGTCTAACCATAGGCCAAGTCTTCATATACTGATGACCATCACCTAAGGTTTTGAGGATCTTAATGCTCAATCTTAGACACCAACTACAATGGAATACTGCTCTTACCATAGCACAATCTGGCGAATCGCCCCAAGACTGATATGGTAAAAACACCGCAGTTCCTCATTATTTTGAATCGTTATATTAAACACAATGGCAAAGGGTTTACACATGTCAAATAAACTGGTTTTAGTTCTCAATTGCGGTAGCTCTTCTCTCAAATTTGCCGTCATTGACGCGCAAACAGGTGACGACCAGATTTCTGGCTTAGCCGAATGTTTTGGTTTAGAAGACTCTCGCATTAAATGGAAAATCAACGGCGAAAAACATGAAGCAGCCTTAGGTGCATTTACGGCTCACCGTGAAGCAGTTGAATACATTGTTAATAAAATTCTTGCGGAACAACCTGAATTAGCAGCAAAAATTCAAGCCGTTGGCCATCGTATCGTTCACGGTGGTGAGAAATTCACTCGCTCAGTGATCATCGATGAGAGCGTGATCAAAGGTATCGAAGATTGTGCTTCATTAGCCCCACTGCACAATCCTGCTCACCTTATCGGCATCCGCGCGGCAATGGCCTCTTTCCCTAAATTGCCACAGGTTGCTGTATTTGATACCGCTTTCCACCAAAGCATGCCAGACAGAGCTTATGTCTACGCCCTGCCTTACAAGTTATACCGTGAACACGGTATCCGTCGTTATGGCATGCATGGCACGAGTCATTTATTCGTTAGCCGTGAAGCGGCCAAAATGCTCAACAAGCCAATTGAAGAAACGAATGTAATCTGTGCTCACTTAGGCAACGGTGCATCAGTCACTGCCATCAAAGGCGGCAAAAGTGTCGACACTTCTATGGGCTTAACCCCATTAGAAGGTTTAGTCATGGGCACACGTTGTGGCGATATTGACCCTTCAATCATCTATCACTTAGTTCATCAACTGGGTTACACCTTAGAAGAAGTGAATAATCTGATGAACAAACAAAGTGGTCTACTGGGCATTTCCGAGCTGACCAACGATTGCCGTGGCATCGAAGAAGGTTACGCAGACGGTCATAAAGGCGCGACCTTAGCCTTAGAAATCTTCTGCTACCGCTTAGCCAAGTACATCGCCTCTTACACTGTGCCACTGGGCCGTTTAGATGCAGTCGTCTTCACCGGCGGCATTGGTGAAAACTCAGATTTAATCCGTGAAAAAGTGCTCAACATGCTGGAAATCTTCAATTTCCATGTCGATAGTGAGCGCAACAAAGCGGCGCGTTTCGGTAAGAAAGGTATCATCACCCAAGATAAAGGCACGATTGCCATGGTGATCCCAACGAATGAAGAATGGGTTATCGCCGAAGATTCCATTAAACTTATCAACAAATAAAAAGACCTAAGCCGTTTGCTCACCCAAACGGCTTTATACCTTACGTAGCCGTACTCACAAGCAAATTTGCAGAAACTATTCTGCCAAAAACCATCGACACTAGAGGTTTTTATGTCTCGTAATATTATGTTAATCCCCATAGGTACCGGAGTCGGCCTGACCTCCTTAAGCCTTGGGATGGTGCGCGCACTGGAGCGCCACGGGGTTAAGGTTCAGTTCTTTAAGCCTATTTCTCAGCTTCGTCCAAACGATAATGGCCCAGAACGCTCAACCACTATTCTGAGCAAATCGCCAACAGTAAATCCCTTAGAGCCCTTCGACATGGCCCATGCCGAAGCCTTAATTCGCGCCGACCAAATCGACGTCTTAATGGAGCAAATCATTGCCCGTGCGGCCGATTGCGCTAGCAACACAGAGACCTTAATTGTCGAAGGTCTAGTGCCAACGCGTAATCATCCCTTCGCCGATGATGTGAACTATGCCATCGCTAAAGCTATGGATGCCGACGTGATTTTTATTGCCACACCAGGCAGTGATACGGCCACAGGGCTAATGAATCGCCTCGAAATCGCCTATAACTCTTGGGGCGGAAAAAAGAACAAACGCCTGATTGGTGCTGTGATCAACAAGATTGGTGCCCCCGTTGACGACGAAGGTCGCGCGCGCCCTGACTTATCTGAAGTCTTTGATCACCAAGGTGTTCAACGCTCAGATGCGGCCAGCATGTTCCAACTGCCGGGTAAGAGCCCACTGCGTATTTTAGGCAGCGTGCCCTACAATCTTGATCTTGTTGCACCTCGTGCATCGGATTTAGCGAAACATTTAAGTGCACGCATTCTGAATGCTGGCGAAATGCATACCCGCCGTCTGCGTAAAGTAACGTTTTGTGCCCGCAGTATCCCGAACATGGTCACTCATATTAAGACTGACTCCTTGCTTGTAACCTCAGGCGACCGCTCAGATGTGATCGTATCAGCCTGTCTTGCGGCCATGAACGGCGTGAAAATTGGTGCCCTGTTGTTGACCGGTAGCTATGAGCCGGAGCCAGAAATTCTTAAGCTGTGTGAGCAGGCCTTTGAAACCGGTTTACCTGTGTTCTTGATCGACAGTAACACTTGGCAAACCTCGCTCAACATTCAACGTTTCGACCATGAAGTACCCGTTGATGACGCCGTCCGTATCGATCTGGTGCAGGATTATGTGGCCAGCCACATTGACCAAACGTGGATTGAAAGCGTGACTAAAAACTCGCCCCGTGAGCATCGCCTGTCACCACCAGCTTTCCGTTACAAACTCACGGAATTAGCGCGCGCCGCCCACAAGACTGTGGTGCTGCCAGAAGGTGATGAGCCGCGTACCATTAAAGCGGCGGCCATTTGTGCAGAACGCGGTATTGCTCGCTGTGTGCTTTTAGGTAAAAAAGATGAAATCCTGCGTATCGCCGCACAGCAAGATGTGGTGCTTGGCGAAGGCGTGATCATTATCGATCCAGAAGAAGTGCGCGATCGTTACGTAGAACCTATGTTGGAACTGCGTCGCAGCAAAGGCTTAACTGAAGTCGTTGCCCGTGAACAGTTAGAAGACAACATGGTGCTCGGCACTATGATGCTGGCGCAAAACGAAGTCGACGGTATCGTTTCTGGTGCGGTTAACACCACAGCCAATACCATTCGCCCACCACTGCAATTGATCAAAACGGCACCGGGCTCAAGCTTAGTTTCATCCATCTTCTTTATGCTGATGCCAGATCAAGTGCTTGTTTACGGTGACTGTGCGATTAACCCAGATCCCAATGCTGAGCAGTTAGCTGATATCGCCATCCAATCGGCAGAATCAGCAAAAGCCTTCGGTATCGAGCCAAGAGTGGCAATGATCAGCTACTCAACTGGCAACTCAGGTACAGGTTCTGATGTGGATAAAGTGCGTGAAGCAACCCGTATTGCCAAAGAAAAACGCCCAGATCTGATTATTGATGGTCCATTGCAATACGATGCGGCGGTTATGCCAAACGTTGCACGCTCTAAGGCACCTAATAGCCCTGTCGCTGGTCAAGCTACCGTTTTCGTGTTCCCAGACCTTAATACAGGCAACACGACTTACAAGGCCGTACAGCGAAGCGCCGATCTGATCAGTATTGGTCCTATGCTGCAAGGTATGCGCAAACCTGTGAACGACTTGTCTCGCGGCGCGTTAGTCGATGACATCGTCTACACTATCGCCCTAACGGCAATTCAAGCCGCACAGAACGACGCAGCTAAAGGCTAACAGCATTAAATCTGCATAGCGTTACGTACAAAAAAGCACTGGTTATTACCGGTGCTTTTTTTATGCTCAAATTTAGCGTAAACCATACCGTTGATCGCAAGAATCGCTTAATGGATGAGTCGAAATTGCAAAAGATAAAGAGAAAAACGAGAAATATCGAATTATGCAGTGTGAATAAGCTCGGCAAATTGCGAAAAATATCCACAAGTAGAAGTGGAACATAATGGAAAGCAGAAAAGCGTCACTTTTTAACCAGCAAATAAAGCAAGACAATATCAGTGACTTACAAAGTATCACTGAAGTCTTCAACATAGTTTTCCACAGTTTCTGTGGATAACCTTTTTATATGGCTCCTAACTATATGCCACACACATGAGGTTTGAGTCAATGCTTTTCACAATAGACTGCGAATCACGACAAGACTTGTACATTACAGCTAAAATCGCGATACTCGGAACAAATTCCAATAACTAAAACTTATGCGAACTCTATTATTTTTCTCCCTCCTGTTCCTCTTCGGTTGTGGCGATCCCTCAACGCAAGAGCAGCGCCAGTTATCACCGGAAGAAGTGAGCTTAGGCTTTTTTCAAGCGATTTATGTTGATCGTAATGTTGAACAAGCCAAGCAATACGTTGACGATCCCATTAAACAAGTGCTCACCCATTACCACATTGCCGCAGCCGTACAGCGTAATATGCTCGGCCTATCTATGACCAATGTTGAAATGGAAATTGATGATATCGATATCGACTTCTTCCGCAAATTTACCAAAGACGTCATTGTTGTGGTCAAAATGAAAGGTCTTAAAGGTGGTCAACCATGGATTGATGACAGGACCATACGCCTACACAAAATTGGGAGCCAATGGATTATCGTCGAACTTCTGCCTGAAAAGCGCAAAGTTAACGGTTAACCCCCTTTCTTGCCTGCTTTCACCGCGCATACCTTGTCATACAATCATTCTGCTTACTTTCAGCCAAAAAAATAGCAACCTTAGGGTTGCTATTTTTTTGTGCTTGTTCTGTTATTTCCGACTCATAAGTACCGTCAGTTTAATCGCTATCGATTAAGCTTGGATCACTTCTTCTTCGCTTTCAGCAGGTAAAGACGTTAGTACATCGTCTTTCACTTGATAATAAGCATTTTCGTATTCATGAACTTCCATAACAACTCCTGCTTGATTGGGTAAGGTCGCAGAGGCTTGCCATTCTATGCTGACATTTTGCCTATGAGGAAAGGGATACATTCCGTGGGCGGGAGTATAACAAAGCAAAAGCCATAATTACAGAAAACTTTCAGTTTTGTATCACCAAGCATGGCATTTAAGGCTGGTTATCATTTAAATAGCTCACAATCAGTGATTCGACATGAAAGACTTTCACTTTCTACGAGGATATTCAGGCCATGCTGACGCCATTTCATCATTCGCTTTATACACAAAAGCGATTAACAGAAATCGCTTACATAAAATGAATCTAGGGAATGCCATTAGATGTTCAGGGCAGGCTTTATGGTGAAATGTCCACCCTAAAACACTTAGACCAACATCAAGTCAGTAAAGTAATTAAAACCTATGGGCGATCGCAGCTATCTGAGCGATTAAGCTACTGAAGAATAAGTGCTGTGTAATAAGCGACAGTGTAGAAAGCTAAACACTCAACCTAAGCCGACAAAAAAGGCCAGTTAATACTGGCCAGTTAAGCTAAATCAGGCCTAGGCTTGAGTCGATAAGCGGTAGCGAAGCACCTTAAGTGACTTCTCTTCCGACACATCCATAAAGGCTAGCGGATTGGCTAAGCGCTCTATGTATTCGAGTGCAGGTGCAGCTTCCGCTACCTGTTGACGCAGGAAAGCGGTATCGAGTTCAGGTGCATTTAGACACAGTAATACTTCGCCATTCTCGGCAAGCAACTCAGGTAAACGCCTAATTAAACGCACATAATCCTTAGTCGCGACAAAACTGCCCTTTTGATTGCTCGGTGGATCGGCAACAACAATGTCGTAGGGACCGAGCTTTTTCAGTTTGCCCCAAGATTTAAAAATATCATGGCCTAAAAAACGGGCTCCCGCGCTAAAGCCATTCAGCAAATGGTTCTGCTTACCTATGCCTAATGCGCCTTTGCTCATATCCATATTCACAACTTCATCGGCGCCCCCTTGTAATGCGGCGACCGAGAAACCACAGGTATAAGCGAACAAATTAAGCACCTTTTTATAACGGGCGCTTGCTCTAACCCACTCGCGGCCATTGGCCATATCGAGGAAGAGTCCGTGGTTTTGTCCGCGCATTAGGTGCACCTGAAACCGTGCACCATTTTCGCTAACGATATGCGGCTCAGGCACTTCACCTTGCAATAATTGGGTAAACGTCTCCCCCGCACTACGGTATTGGTAGACTAAATTCAATTGGCTATCTGGCCTAATAGCTTGCCAGCGCGCTGCAATCGCCTGTTGGCAGAGGGTTAAATCCGTATCCTCCAAGGGAGTAAAGCTGGTCAGCAATAGTACGGGTGCAAACCAATCTAAACATAGGTGCTCACAACCCACGTAATGCCCACCGCGGCCGTGGAATAACCGCACCGCATCATCACCTAACTCAATTGTCGCTAGCGCTTGTATAAAACTTTGCATCTTCTACTACTTACTCTCAGTTGCACTTGTATTGGCTTCATCGCCATTGGGAATTGAATTTTCCGTGTTACTGGCCAAGAACTTATCTTCGATATCGTCCGATAATAAAATGGCTAACCAATTACCACTCTTACTCGATTCGAGGGCAATTTTAACCACCATAGTCAATGGCACTGACAGCAACATGCCCACAGAACCTAATAACCAGCCCCAGAAAATTAATGATAAAAACACCACTAAGGTCGATAACCCCAGACCGCGCCCCATAAATTTAGGCTCAATGATATTGCCCATCACCATGTTGGCACCCACGTACAAAAGTGCAGTTCCCCCCGCCGCCGCAGGGCCAAGCTGAATAAAGGCCAACAACACCGCTGGAATCGCGGCAATGATAGAACCAATATTGGGAATGTAATTAAACAGGAAAGCAATCACCGCCCATAACATGGCGTAATCCACGCCGATGAAGGTCAATCCCACACCGACGATGATCCCAGTAGCCAAACTCACTAAGGTCTTGATCACCATATACTGATTCACAGATTGTAAAAAGCGGTCAATCTGCTTTAAGCGCATATCGGGATCGTCCAATGCGAGATGCAATTTCTTTGGCAGCGACTGAGCTTCAAACAACATAAAGACGATAGTGAGGATGATCAGAAATAAATTCGCCATCACATTGCCGACACCCGATAGCATATTCGTGGTCATGGACAAGGCCATACCTGGGTCAAAATAGGCTAATACCTGATCCTTCGAAATCTGAATATTTAATGCCTGTAATTTATGGATAATCCACGAAAACTGCTCCACCAGCTGATCGCGATATTGGGGCAATTGTTTAGAAAACTCATTGACAGAACTGCCGACGACCGAGGCTAACCATAGGCCCATCAACACAATAAAACCCATCAAGAGGATCACTGCCAGCCATTTAGGCACACGGAACTTTGTCATCAAACCGATTGCAGGATTACAAATCACCGCAAGAAAACTGGACAGCACAAACGGCACCACAATCGGGCTCGCCGCCTTAATCCCTGCCAAAATAATCACTACAAAGGCCATAACCGCAAAGCCACGATAAGCAGCAGAGGGCGCATTAGGTCGAGTCATTTATTAAAAATCCTTCTTGATCTTAGATAAAATTGTTAGGCTAACCCTTGAAATCACTTAACCTCAGCAACTTTAGCTTAAGATAGCCATTTGTCATTATGAAACCAGAAACCGCGATTATACGCATTAAAAACTTAAGACTTCGTACTTTTATTGGCATTAAAGAAGATGAAATCCAAAATCGCCAAGACGTGATCATTAATGTCGTGATCCATTATTGTGCCGAACGTGCCCGTAACAGTGACAATGTCGAGGATGCGCTCAATTACCGCACTATCACCAAAAAGATCATTGAACTGATTGAGAATAACCGTTTCTCATTACTCGAAAATCTCACCAGCCAAACGCTGGCCATCGCCAGTGAGCATCCTTGGGTTGAATTTGCCAGTGTCGAAATCGACAAACCCCATGCACTACGCTTTGCCGATTCAGTCTCGATGGAGTTATGTTATCAAAAATAATCTGGCTAAAAATACTCCGACTAAGTGATCGTTGCACACCGCATTTTGGTATATATCCGCAGAGCTTAACCAATTAAGAGAGGTTCCATGAATATACTGATCACCGGCGCAAGCGGCTTTATTGGTCGCCAATTAGTCGAACGACTGGCGCCATATCATCAACTGACGTTATTAACTCGCTCAGTGCAACAAACACAAAAAGTGCTCGGCAATCAGCACCATTACCTCGAGAGTCTCGATGCGCTAAGCGACTTAAATCACATTGATGCCATCGTAAATCTTGCGGGTGAACCCATAGTCGCTAAACGTTGGAGTAAAAATCAGAAGCAACGCATTTGTGATAGTCGCTGGGATATTACGGCAAGATTAACTCAGCTAATACAACAGAGTAGCACTCCTCCTCAGATCATGGTGAGTGGTTCGGCAGTCGGTTATTACGGGCGGCACGATGATAAATTACTCGATGAGTCTAGTGGTGCCCATGTTGAGTTTAGCCATGATATCTGTCGAAAATGGGAGCAAGAGGCGCTAAATGCAACCTCAGAGCACACACGCGTCTGCATTATCCGTATTGGTATCGTGCTAGGTAAAGGTGGTGCCTTAGAGAAAATGTTACCGCCATTTAAACTCGGACTCGGTGGCCCAATTGGCCATGGACGCCAAGGTATGAGCTGGATCCATGTGCAGGATCTCATTTCCCTTATTGATTTTTTACTCACTCAACAACACTGTAAAGGCATATTTAATGCCACTGCACCCAATCCAGTGAGTAACGCTGTGTTTACCAAAGCGCTCGGAAAAGCACTTAATCGCCCAGCGTTAATCACGACCCCACCGCTTGCATTACGCTTAGCGATGGGCGAAATGTCGGAGTTGCTGACGGAAGGGCAATTTGTTTACCCCAAACGTGCCCTCGAAGCGGGTTTTCAGTTTCAATTCAGTGATCTCGATAACGCCTTAACAAACGTGTTAGCCAAATAGGCTAGCACGCTAGAGCCTAAACTCAGCTTAAATATGCTGATAAAATCAGTGGCTAATGCAGGTGGCATCTTAGTACTCAAATCCGCTCAACAACCAGGTATATTGTAACGTCAATCTTGCCATTATTTTAACAACACTAGAAAAACAAGAATGTAACATCATGATTTATATTATGATTTAGCGACAATCCGTCCATTTTCTGCTAAACTCGCCTCCATTCGGTCATAGGAGGCACGCATTAACCGCCTCAGCCTTGACCACAGATAGACTCAGCAACACCTCATAAATAGACAGTTATTTATGCTCAGGAACAGGCTATTTAATCTGCTGTTCTTGGTCTGTAGACCATAAAACGATACACACTCGCGCCTACTCATCCTTTAAATTTTTTATCGGATTGACACTGATCTGTCCTCGACATCAAGCGCTTAACATCCAGCATTAGCAGGTACTTAATAACAAGATGGGTTACTTCTCATTGGACATTGTACCCAATGAAACGCCCGCACTAAGACAGTTTGTAAGGAATTTTCATGCACACGACCTATATGATTGGCGAGCTAGAATCATTTTTAATTGCCATTTTCGTGCTGTTTATCGGCCACTCTATCAATCGCCATGTACGTGTCTTCAGGCAATATAATATCCCCGAACCCATAGTGGGTGGCCTTGTTGTCGCCGCGGGAGTCACATTTCTTCACTTTCAAAATATCAGTCTCGACTTCAGCCTATCACTGCAAAATACCTTAATGTTGATGTTTTTTAGCACCATTGGCCTCTCGGCAAACTACAAGCTATTGCTCAGCGGTGGTAAAAAAGTCTTCATCTTTTTAGGTGTGGCCTCAGTGTATATTGTGATTCAAAATGCCGTCGGCGTCAGTTTAGCCAGCCTATTGGGGCTCGATCCCATCATGGGACTTATCGCAGGATCAATTACCCTGTCGGGCGGCCATGGTACCGGCGTCGCTTGGTCACAAACCTTTGCTGAGCGCTACGGTATCAACACCTTAGAGTTTGCTATGGCCGCGGCAACCTTTGGTTTGATCATGGGTGGGATCATCGGTGGCCCCGTCGCGCAGCGATTAATCGGTAAACATAATCTTGTTTCTCGCTATGGAGTTGGCCGCAAGCATCACAGTGAACATCCGCATTTAGTCACTTATGATCACTTAGAAGAAGACCAAGTCACCGCCAAAACCATATTAGAAACTCTGTTTGTGCTGTTGTTGTGTGTTGCAGGATCAAAATGGCTCACGCTGTGGATCAGCCAATCGGGTATTGCATGGCTAAAGATGCCCGACTTTGTATATGCTCTTTTTCTTGGCGTGCTCATTGCTAATCTCACAGAACTCACCCGCGGTTACAAACCCCATACCGAAAGCATCGATGTAATAGGGACTGTCGCGCTGTCACTCTTCCTCTCAATGGCCTTAATGACTTTAAAGTTATGGGAAATTTTTGATTTAGCGATCCCACTACTGGTGATTTTACTGGTACAAACCGCAGTGTTGGCCATTTTTGCCTATTTCGTGACGTTCAAAGTCATGGGCAGTAATTACGATGCTGCGGTGATCACCGGTGGCCACTGCGGCTTTGGTATGGGTGCAACCCCAACAGCGGTAATGAACATGGGCGCGCTCGTCTCGCGCACAGGGCCATCACCCCAAGCCTTTATGGTAGTACCTATCGTCGGAGCCTTCTTTATCGACATAGTTAATTTAATTGTCTTACAGGGCTATCTGAGCTTTATGAAGTAGTTGTTTATAACTCAATCACTTAAAAAATAGGGCGCCGACTTTGGCGCCCTATTTCATGGTTCAAAATAGTTAAGACTAGAATTCACGCATTAAGCGTTCAGGCCGAGGCAGGTAATAATCATCATAATCAAGGGAGAAAACGACTGAACTTGAACGGCCAACAATCTCATCACGGGGCACGAAGCCAATAACCCGAGAGTCAGCGCTGTTATCACGATTATCACCCAGTGCTAAATAATGCGCATCCGGCACTGTGACAGGTCCAAAATTGGCAAGCCTTGAGGGTACAGGGTTAAGGCGAATACTGTGAACCATACCGAGTAAATTTTCCTGCATTTCTGTCACATCAGCGGGAGCATAAGCACTCAATGCTTGAGATCTGTAGCTAAGCAGTTCGCCGTTTAAATACAAGCGATTATCCTGCATCATCACAGTATCGCCTGGCACAGCTATTACCCGCTTAATCAGCTTTTTATCGGCCTTTTTCGAGTCAAATACCACGATATCGCCACGAGCAGGATCCGCCAGTTTAACTAATGCGATATGCGTAAATGGCACCCTAAGATCATAAGCCATCTTATTAACAAGAATGCGATCACCCTCGACGATAGTCGGCAGCATAGAACCCGATGGCACAGTATTCCAATCGGCCACAGCGCTCCTGAACACTAGCATTAAACTGATAAACAGAAAAAAGGAGCGATTATCCTTAAGCAGTTTTGTTATTCCTTTGAACATAATATTCCCTCTCTATAGCATGTATAAGCTAGTCGCTGTTCTCAGTTAGATAGACCCATTGCGTTGCACTAAGTTCTGTTGCTACCTGCTTATGCACAGATCAATTTGTAAGCCGATGTAAAAAGCATATTCAATTCAAGTGCAGCAGAATCAACCCCATAACAAAAAAGCACTGAGCTTATGTCGCATCAGTGCTTTTAATGTTGGCTCAGCTTGTTGTCTTAATAAGCTTTATGTTTTAGCCCATCAACAGAGTTCACAAACCGCCCTAGCTCCCAGCCTTTAATAGCTCAGAGCAAGATTGGCTGAGCAATTGTCGACAACGCCAAACCCCTAGTAAGGCGACGATTAAGGCTCCAGAAACAGGGGCAATACCCCACCAAGGCCAGTGCATGTATACATTAAGTTCAAATACTTGCGTCTTAAGTAGATATAACGCAAATTCGGCCACAATTACGGCTAACACACCCGCAATACCGCCAAGTAAGGCGAACTCTAAACCCGTTGCACTGCGCAATAACCATCCTGAAGCACCAAAGGTACGCAACACAGCTAATTCACGTTGCCGAGTTGCCATGCCAGCCTCAGTCTGTGCAATCAAGACTAAGGCACTGGCTAATAACACTAAGGCCAGCACTAAAGACAACGACAGCGACACTTGCTCAATTATCTGCCGCAACTGCCCCACCATAGCGCCAACATCTATGATAGATATCGTCGGAAATTGCTGAATAAGCGCAAGGATCACTGCCCCCTTAGGCGTACCATCAGCATTAATAGTCTTATCGTTAGTCGCCTGATCATTCAGATAAAAACTCGCCATCGAGGTATACGCAAAAGGCGCGAGCGCTTCTTGGGTGAAAATCATAAAGAAGTTCGGTTGCAGTGTTTCCCAATGCACGGCACGAATACTGGCAACTTTAACTGTGAGCTCTTGATTATCAATCACGTAAGTCAGCTTATCGCCAAGACCAATACCTAGACGCTCCGCCACGCCGGACTCCACCGACACTTCATCGGCGGCTTGATTAAAATGCCCCTCTAACAGTTCGTTGTTAGCAGGCAGTGTATTGCGCCACGTTAGGTTTAACTCGCGCGAAATGCCCACTCTCCCCTTTTCACCCGCTTCGGACTGTTCATTCGAAATCAGTGCTTCACCATTAATTTGGGTTAACCGGCCACGGATCACCGGATAAATGTCCGTCGCCACTATCCCCTTAGTAGTCATGAAATCATTCAAGGGCTTTGCATCATCAGGCGCAATATTGACAAGGAAATAATTAGGCGCATTTTCGGGCAACTGTTTTTGCCATTCGTTAAGTAAATCTTGTCTTAGCGCCAAAATCGTCAATAACAGTACCAGTGCAGCGCTAAAACCAACCAATTGCACCGCATTTTGCCGCGCACGACGCCTTAGCCCCGCCAGCGCTAATTGCAAAGGATTGGTAGTCTTCATACCAACACTGTGTCCTGCTCGTATCATCACAAATCCAAGCAGACTTAACAGCACAGCCAGCAATAGCACAGCCGCGACCACAGTCAGAGTCAAAGTCCAACTTTGGGAATACAAATAGCCCAGTAGTGCCATAGCCCCTAGACTCAGTAGCAAATGCAGCCACATACCAAGCTGTAAGCCTTCTAACTGACGCTGCAACACCCGCAGTGGCGGAATAGCCAGTAAACGCATCAATGGATAAGCCGAAAACATAAAGGCGCTGATGAGCCCAGTGCTGATACCGAGTAATAATGGCCGTGTGAGTGGCGGTGAATAGGCCGCAATTTCGGGTGGCAAGAGATAACTGATCCCAAAATCGAGTAACCCTCCCCCAATAAGGCCTAGACCAATTCCCAGTAGCGTTACCAACAATAAATGAGTACCAAACAACAGGCGAATTTGCTTTGCCGAGGCGCCAAAGGTTTTCAGCATGGCCACCACATCGTAATGGCGCTGACAATAACGCTGGGCGGCAATACCTATCGCCGCGCAGGCCAATGCAATGCCCATCAAACTTGCCAGCAGTAAGAAGCGCTCCGCTCGCTTAACGGCTCCCGCAATCGGCGAGTCACCGGATTGCACATCGACCCAACGCTGGGTACTATTCAAAAGCGGTTTAACACTTTGTTCAAAGGCCGTAAGCGAGGCTTCATCTCCGGCAAATTGATACAGATAAGTCACGCGACTGCCCGGTTGAATAACACCTGTTTTGGCGACATCCTCCATCCGCATCAATACCACTGGCGATGAAGCAAAAGGATTAAAACCTGCGTCGGGTAAGCGGCTGATCTCATTGCTGAGCACAAATTCGCTGTTACCTAGTTCGATGGATTTGGGATAACCCAAAAGTCCGCCTAAGCGAGTCTCAAACCAAATTTGATCCGCTTGAGGTAACGCCTTTGTTTTACCGCTGGTGAGTTCAATATCGCCCTTAAGCGGGTAACCCGACTCTACGGCGCGTACTGTGACTAACTGAAACTTATCTCCCGAATAGACCATGGAATTAAATTGCATGTTAGTCACATGCTTAAGCCCAAGCGCTTCGGCTTTGGATAAAATCGCCGCATCAATTTTAACCGGCGAATCGATAATACGGTCGGCCGCAATAAACTGTGAAGCTTGACCACTAATTGCCACTTGCAGACGTTCACTCACCCGCGCCAAGCCACTCACAGACAAAACCGCGAGCGTAATAGCGAGGATAATCAATAACAATTGTCCCTGCTGTAACTCGCGTTGAAACAGGCGCCATGCCAGACTTAACTCCATTATTAAGCCTCCTTAACATCAGCTAGCGGTTCTGTTTGAGTGATATCTTCCTGTAAATGGCCGTTATCCATCACTAGTTGACGCTCACACCGCTTGGCCAACTGCAGATCATGGGTAACGAGGACTAAGGTTGTATGGCTTTCTTGATTAAGCTCAAACAACATATCGGCAATCTTATGGCCGTTGACGCTGTCTAAATTGCCAGTTGGTTCATCGGCAAACAAGACTGTAGGCTCACAGATAAAAGCGCGGGCAATCGCCACCCTTTGCTGTTCACCACCCGAGAGCTGTTTGGGTAAATGGGTCAAACGATGGGATAAACCAACCCGCACCAACATGGCCTGCGCTTTTTCCTTGGCATTGCTCACGCCCGCAAGCTCGGCGGGTAACATGACGTTCTCGAGCGCAGTTAAGGTATCAACTAACATAAAGGATTGAAAAATAAAGCTGACCTTCTGTTTACGCAGTGCCGCTTTTTGCTCTTCATTCAGTGGTGATAATGCCACACCATCGAGCCAAATCTCCCCCGACGTAGGCGTATCAAGCGCCGCAAGCAATCCCAATAAGGTGGATTTGCCCGAACCTGATGGGCCGAGAATGGCCACACTCTCACCTTGCTTGACATCTAAGTTAATGCCCTTGAGGATAGTGAGCGTTCCTTCCTGAGTAATCACTGATTTTTCGAGGTTAACAACATTAATGGCACTGTTTTTTAAGATGACGTTAGACATAGGATCCTTCTTATATAAATCGTTCTGGTATCAATCGCTAAGATTAAAATCAATGGCGAAGACCCTAGGGGCATTCATCCTACTGAGTGTACTCATGGTCACGCCCGCTCACGCGGCAAAGATACTGATCCTCGGCGATAGCTTAGGCGCTAGCTACGGCATGGCAGAACAGTCAGGCTGGGTAGCACTACTGCAAAAAAATCTGCCCGAACATCAGTTTACCAATGGCTCAGTGAGCGGCGAAACCACAGCGGGCGGCCTACGCCGATTACCCGCCTTGCTCGATTCTGTTGCTCCCGACCTTGTGGTCGTTGAACTGGGAGGTAATGATGGTTTACGTGGATTCCCCCCAACGCAACTCGAAAATAATCTAATCCAAATCATTACCCTAGCCAAAGATAGCGGCGCAAAAGTGCTGCTGACCGAGATCATGGTACCGCCTAACTATGGCCCTCGCTATACCCAAAAGTTCACCCAAGTGTATCAAGACATATCTAAAACCCAGGATATAGTGTTGATCCCCTTCTTTATGCAGGATATCGCGCCCCATCCAGAATTAATGCAAAGGGATGGCATTCATCCCAACGAAAAGGCACAAGCTCAGATTGCGGCTTGGATGCAACCATGGATAGAAAATGCGTTAACCCAATAAAATAGCTGCTATTTTAAGCTAACGAACCGCTTACTTAGCTAAACTCATACTCAACGGATAAAAACGTGTTCTAACGCAAGATTAACCCTATAGATAAACAGTAAAATTCGTGTTAGCAAATGGTTAACTCAAACAAGGAGTCAATATGTCCCTTAGCCATCAGCAAAAAGTGTACATACCCAAGGAAGCCCGTACCAATCAATACATCACAGCCGAAATCAAGGTGACGGATGAGCTACTCAATCAATATCCCGATTATCAAAGCTGTTATCAAACGTTAAGCCGTTTGATATTTAATTTGGCAGAACAACACGATCTCCGTAATGTTCACGTGATCACTAACGATAAACTGCCAGTAGTGCGTTACCATACCGAAGCATATTGCTTCCAAACCACTGAACAAATTCTATTTTTTTATAACCCAGCCTACCACGAAGCCCAAAACTTATTCTCGCAAGAAAACTATCGCGCCCGTAAACTGCGCATTGTGTTTCTCGCCACAGGTGACGATATTCGCAGTAATTCCGCCAGTTTCCATATCAAGGTGCGTGAGTTACTCACTGAATTAATGCCCTTAATGCCAATAAGCGATCTTAAGGTTAAGGTCCGCGACCATCAGCATTTATCCTATGATCTGTTCGCAAAAGCTAAGGGCTATAAAGAAACCTATGGTTATAAACTGCGCGCCATCGGCCCAAGATATAAAGCCAGAAAATGTGAGTTACCAGAAAACGTTAGCTCTCTTACCTATGTGACGGTGAGCTTGCCGCTGAGTCGCAAACTCAAACAGGGTTTATTACCTGACTCAGCCACTGACTTTACGCCTTTATATCAGCATCTTGAAGACTGCTTCCTCAAAGCGGCAGCTAATAGACAACTGACACGCCTTGCTATGATAGCGAACGGCTTAACACCACTTGTGCGTAACAGTAAGTTTGAAAAGCTCGACAGCAAAGCCGAAGTACAAATGATAGGGTTTGATCCTAATGCGACTGAGCAACAAGTTATCCGTCGTTGGGATGCCGATAACTTAGTCGAAGCCGCGCACTTTACCATAGTGGCAGGTACTAAGGACTGTGACGATTCGGGTTTCGGTCGTTTTATGAACAATGTTGAAACAGCCCTGAAGGCCTTCGCAGCCGACATAGGTGTCGATCCGGAGCGTGAAGATCTCATCGTACGCTTCCATCAACATATCAGCTATCAAATCTAACCCACTTCGGTATTAGCCGCGAAAGCTCAGCAAATGAAAACGCCTGCAAATGCAGGCGTTTTTACTTTTATTCACCAATAGACAGAATTAGATAGGACGATTTTTTTCTATGAGGCGATTAAAAATAGCGTTCACAGACAAAGAGGCACCGTGGGCAATTTTATCAGCGAGTTTCTTTCTCACCTGATAACGTATCTTGTACACAGTACGCTCTGTGGCGAGTGACATTATCACATCATCGCTGGTCGAAATCGCATCAACTAAACCTAATTCAATAGCTTGCTGACCGTACCAATGCTCGCCAGTAGCGACTTTCACTAAATCCAACTCAGGGCGATACTTACCAACAAACGCTTTAAATAAGACGTGGGTTTCTTCGAGTTCCTCTTGAAACTTCTGTCTTCCCTCATCGGAGTTTTCACCAAACACTGTCAAGGTGCGCTTAAAATTACCAGCCGTATGTTGCTCATAATCAATTTCATGCTTTTTCAGCAGGCGATTAAAGTTAGGCAGTTGAGCAACAACACCAATAGAACCGACAATGGCAAAAGGTGCAGCATAAATTTTATTCGCTACACAGGCCATCATATAGCCACCACTGGCGGCGACTTTATCAACACAGACAGTCAATGGAATATCAGCTTGGCGTAAGCGATCTAACTGGCTGGAGGCTAAACCATAACCATGCACCATACCACCGCCACTCTCTACATTGACAACCACTTCATCGCCTTTTTCTGCGATAGCGATAATTGCACTGATTTCTTCACGCAGTGATGCGACCTCAGCGGCATCGATACTGCCCTTAAAATCAATCACGAACACTTTGCCCGTGCAGGCTTCATCTGCGGCCTTGTCTTTTGCCTTTTCGTCAGCTTTTAATTGCTTTTCATAGGCTTTGAATTGTTTCTTTGACAGAAGTTCTTCTTTTAAGCCATGCTTAAGTTCTTCTAACTCTTCAGACAAGTTAGTGATCCTCAGCTCGCCCTTATCTGACTTGTGTTTTACAGTGGAAGCCAACACCACAATAATAACGGCAACGATTGCGACCACTATTGTGACGGCTTTCGCCAAAAACATTCCATACTCGTATAAAAATTCCAAAGTGTTCTCCGTTAGGGCGTTACATCATTCAGTCAATTGCGCGCTATTCTAACAGCCTAAAGGCCCATAAAAAAACCCAGCAAAGGCTGGGTTTTTCCGATTAAGGCAAGATTAGTTAGGACAAGTCGCAATGACCCCACTGTTTGTCACTAAAATCGTCACGTCGTCCTTACCTGCAGTAGCAGCATAGGTTGCCACTTGAGTCTGCATTTCAACCGTGGCAGCCGCGGCCATACCATCCGTTGATTCCTTTTCTTTAGGATCAACAATCGAACTGTGGTGACCTTTAGCGAAACGCACAACGCCATGACCTTTGCTCGTGCTATCGGCACAAGGTAGCCCGATGGCAGCGATCAGCGGCTCAGTGCCCGATAATGGGAAGTTATCGACGCGATTAGGCAGCACTTGATCTGCTAAGTTACCGTTACCATCACCCGCCACTTCAATTAAGTGAACAGGTAAGCCTGTCGCTTTTAACATAGCAGCATGGTTAACAGGATCTGCAGAATCTACCGCTGTTTGAACCGCAAAGGCAAACGTCGGAATAAATTGGGCATATACCCCCTGCACCAGTGCCGCATATTCAGGGCTACCAGGCTCATAACCTGCTGTATTAGCCGCATCGACCTGTGCTTGGAAAGTTGCAGATGCCGTAATATTACTAAACAGTACTGGGCCAAAGGTTGCAGAACCTGCGAATGATCCTGCTAATCCACCTGCTGGCGCAACTAAGGATACAGCATTGATAACATAAGCATTTGGCAAGGCATCGCCGGTTGCTGGATTCTTCATGCCCGTGCTGGCATAGGTCGCAAAATCGGTGCCCACAATGGCGCCTAAACTCAGACCTTGAGCACTGATTTTAGTCACATCAAATACTTGCGGCTGACCTGCTTGTGCTAAGCCCTGTGCTAAGCCCGTAAGAGCAAGACGCACCCCTAAATGGTCCATCGTCGCTTGACGGAAATTATCTCGCACCGACAAAGTGCTAGAAATATTCACAAACACCAACGGGTTACCATTTTTAAAGGCGTCCGGTTTACCAACAACTGCACCGAAGGCAGGATCTGTCGCAGAGACTTCATAAATCCCATCTCCGTTAGCATCAAATGAACGCGCACCGTGAAGTGGCATATCAATAGCAACAGTCGCAACCCCCATTGCCGCATACGTGCCGGCATAGGCCAATGACATTTCTTTACCGCCACCTAAACCGTGAAGGGCAATTGTTGTTGGCCAACCAGATGTAGGAGGAATAAACTCACGACCTTGCTGTTGATAAAAAGCGGCCAATTTCGTTGCATTGGGCATAGAAATCAGTACAGATACTGTTTCATAACCTTTGATTGCTGGAATAGGATTGAATTTAGTCAGATGTTTGGTTTTATCAACTGCCGTACCATCGTCTAAAACCCATGTTTTACCCGCCATTAACGAGGGATTGGCTAAAGCATCAGCAGTGTTGGCAATACCATTAGCCACCGCTTGCATACCAAAATTATTCTGGCTGAGTGTGCCCGCTTGCAGTGCTAGTAGCACAGATACAGGGCTATCACCTTGGGCTTTCCAATGACCATTAATTAATGGTTTACCTTCAGCGGATAAACAACCAACTGAAGAACAATCACCGTAAATAGGCAGTTTAATTTTTGCCGTATACACATCAGCCAAGTTTGCGGCAACATAGGCAGCTCCAGCAGCTGGTGTTAAGCCTGCCACTTGAGCCACAGTCAATCCAGTCGGTGTTGGCATCTGGGCAAAGCTTGGTGCATAGGGAGCACCCTTCGCCATCAGCAATTTGGTGGTTTCATAGACGGTAGCAACAGACTGAGTGGTAAATAAGCCAGAGTAACTGATGGTTAAAGGATCGACCTTATGGGCCGCAGCAATCCCTTTCTCATAACTGTTCACTAAGGTTTGCAGCATCAATTGATCTGGCGTTTCTAAAGGTAACGTATTGATATCCAGCTTCAACAAACCATAGGTCGTTGAAGGAGCGATACCACGACCTTCAGAATCTTGAATAAGATTCGTTGTCGCATAAATATAAGATTGCCCGGCTTTGAGTGGCTTAAGCGGAATTATCACCACTTTTTTGCCCGAAGCGGTTGATATAAAGTCAACGCCAAACTGCAACTCAGCGCCCACTTTACAGGCTGAAACTGACGGTTTAGCCTTACATTCGGGATCAGATGATAATGCGCCGCCTACTGTGGCTTCAAACATTCTGACAGCACCCGGTTGCGCAACCGATGCCGCCATTAAGGTTAGCGGTGTACCGTCATGTTTTTTCGCCAAATCGATATCAATAGAAATCGGTGATGTTGTCGACCACCCATCTAACGCCCCAAGCGCTATTTGTGGATCAACATAATTGCCCGAGCTTTCACCCGGAATTGATAATGTGCCATCTTTGGTGCCACTGAACAGCAAATCATTCGGTAATGGAACTTTTGAATTAGCAGGGTCGAACACCATGTGCGATTCAGGGATGAGCACTTCTGTCTTATCCTTGAGTTCATTAAAACTGTCCTCACCACATCCTGTGAGGCCCAGTGCAGATGCAATCGCAACACCCAAAATGAGTCTTTTCATCTTTTTTCCCCAAATCTTGTTGTAATAGTTTTGTTTTCCCCAAGAAATTAGTCACAATAGCTTTTAGATCTGTGACCAATAGGGCTTATGTTAGCCCCTAACTCATTTCAAGTTAACGTAAAAATATTGAGTTAGCCACAAGTTTGTCACAAAGATTTCAGCTATTGATAACAAAGTTTCATTCATTTGTTTGAAACATGCGTTTATCACTTCGGCGACTCTAGAAGTGGCGGGCATTCTCGCCAAGAGGAAAAAGAGACTCATGTTGGAATATCAAGCAGCAAAAGATTTACTCAAGGGCAAGACGATTTTAGTCACAGGCGCTGGTGCTGGCATAGGCCGAACCGCCGCCATTGAGTTTGCAAAACACGGCGCCACTGTGATTTTACTTGGTAAAACAGTGAAAAAATTGGAAGCAGTTTACGACGTAATAGAACAAGCCGGTTATCCCAAGCCTGCCATAGTGCCATTGGATCTTAAGGGCGCAACGGAACAAAATTATCGCGATATGGCCGATACCATAGCCGAGCAATTCGATCATTTAGACGGCTTATTACATAATGCTAGCTTACTCGGTGCCTTAGGTCCGTTTGAACACATAGATATTCCATCACTCGAAGACGTGCTCAAAGTGAACGTCACGGCCCAAGTCATGCTAACTAAAGCATTACTACCTGTGATGCGCCAAGCACCCAGTGCATCGATTATCTTTACGTCGAGCAGTGTGGGTCGTCAAGGCCGCGCTTATTGGGGACCTTATGCCTTCTCTAAGTTTGCCACCGAAGGCATGATGCAAGTTCTCGCCCATGAATGCGATGGCACCTCAGTTCGAGTTAACAGCATCAATCCAGGAGCTACCCGCACTGAGATGCGCGCTAAAGCCTACCCTGCAGAGAATCCACTGGATCTCAAAACAGCTGAAGAGATCATGCCGACCTATCTCTATTTGATGGGTCAAGATTCTAGTGCCGTCAACGGACGGCAGTTTAACGCACAGTAATCGAATCGCTTATTGAGTTTCTGCCGATATGATTCAGCAATATTAAAGGGCCTATTTATGGCTCTTTAATATTTTAGATATTCTCAAAATGAAACCCAGAACTTGTCGATGATATTAAGTACGACAAAGATACCGCACCGCCAATCCTAGCTTAACTGAATTTTTGCAAAATAAATCATCGTTTTAGCTTTGGCGACTCTGTTTGACTCATCAAGCGAATTTTGTGTATCCAGCTGTGAGTCAGCTAACTCATGGCTGGAGTAATAACTTACCCACAACTCATTTCCGTCAATCACAACGCCCGCATAACTGGTATCGCCCTTCGATGGCAGTGTCAGTAGTTCTTGAACCACGCCAGTATCTGGATGAATTTCAACTAAAGCCGTGCGAACTCGTTCATCATATAAACGCACTACAGCCAACAAACGGGATTGATACATCAACATCACTGGCCCACCAATGCGCTTATCGAGTTCTTGCCATTGCCAATCAGTGAATGGCATTTGACTGCGGCCGAGTAAACCGACAAATTCTGGGCCCCATACGGGATCGCGCCTCAATAGACAAAAGCCGTTTTCTTGATGAAAAACAATGGCAGTTTCGTTGACATAACCTTGATTATTAAACAGCTTTAGCCAAGTTTCAAACTTCACCCCATCCTCACTCTTATACAAACGGGTATCACCATCGGGCCCAGCGCGATAACCCACGCCATAGAGTGCATTTTGATGCTCGGTTAAGCGCCATAACCAATAGCCTTTATCAGCGACTTTTAACGCATCCGACCACGCTAGCCCATTGGCTGAGCGCCAAAGATGTGATTGTAAACCAGACTTATCGTGTAAAGTCCCGCCGCCGAGTAAGAGTAATTCCCCTTGATACTCAATCAGTTTGCCATCGCGTAAATCCGCCTCATCCGAACGGATCAGCGCCACGCTCTGCCAAGTGTCACCTAAATCCGCTGAGCGTAGAATTCGTAGCGCACCATCGGGTGACACATGGGCTGTCCCTTCACGGAAAACGCAAAACAGTGCCCCCTGAAACGTGATTAAATCGGTAAACGCATTATGGGCAGCGTGTTCCCAAATCCGTTTCACTGAAATTAGCTTCATTCATTCACTCCTCAATCCAACTGAGACTTGTTATAACATAGCTGCAAATAACAGAAAGCAAAAAGGCCGCTTAGCGGCCTTTTTCATTGGGATAAAACAACTTAGCTGCGCTGACGCGATGGCTTGGGTTTTCCCGATCCGGTCACTTTATGCTTACGTACGGCGCGGCGAATTTTAGCACTCTTCACCTGAGCACGGGCTACGCTGTGTTTATCAGCGGCGAGCATAGTACGAGTTTCGGGCTCAAGACCCGCCAGCTTACGCAAGTAGTTAACTTGCTCTACTGGCAATTCAACCCAGCCACCGCGAGGCAGTGATTTTGGCAGTTCGACCATACCATAACGAATACGGATCAAACGACTCACCTGTACTTCTTGGGATTCCCACAAACGGCGCACTTCACGGTTGCGACCTTCGCGTAAACACACATGCCACCACTGGTTCATGCCTTCGCCGCCCGCTGGCTTGATGCTATCAAACTGCGCAGGGCCGTCTTCTAACATGACGCCAGTACGTAAACGTTGCACTGTCGCCTCAGGGATTTCACCAAAGGTACGCACTGCGTATTCGCGGTCGACTTCGTTCGATGGATGCATTAAACGGTTCGCCAACTCACCATCTGACGTAAACAACAATAAGCCTGAGGTGTTAATGTCTAAACGACCAACCGCTACCCAGCGTGAATCACGCACTTTAGGTAAGCGATCGAATACCGTTGGACGGCCTTCAGGATCTTTACGACTACAAATTTCGCCTTCAGGTTTATGATATGCCAGCACACGGCAAATCACATCTTCGGCAGACTTTAACGAAATGGCTCTGCCATCGATACGCACTTTAGCATCAGCTTCAATACGATCCCCAAGGCTAGCAATTTCACCATCAATACTAACTCGGCCTGCAGCAATCCATGCCTCCATCTCACGACGGGAGCCATGGCCTGCACGGGCCAAGACTTTCTGCAATTTTTCACTCATTAGTATTTTGCTCTTCTGACTGTTCTGGCGCTGATTTCAAACCTGAAAAAACCGCCTGCAATGACTCAGTATCCGACAACGGCGGTAAATCCGCTAAGGTATCTAAGCCAAAATATGCTAAAAATTCTAAGGTAGTGGCATATAACGCGGGTCGCCCCGGTACTTCTTTATAGCCAACTACTTTAATCCAATGTCTATCTGACAAACTTTTTATGATATGGCTACTTATAGCCACACCGCGCACTTGTTCAATATCGCCGCGAGTCACAGGTTGACGATAAGCAATCACCGCCAAGGTTTCTAATGTCGCACGCGAATATTTAGGCGCCTTTTCTTGCCACAGAGGCTGCAAAAATGGACTCAAGACTTCTAAGGTCTGGAAGCGATAACCCCCAGCGACTTTCACAAGTTGCACACCTCTGTCTTGATAATCCTGCTGCAGCTCATCCAATGCAGCTTTTATTTTGTCTCTGGAAACCGTGAAATCCACCAATACAGTGTCTTTCAACATTTTCGCCGACAAGGGTTTCCCCAATACAAACAAACTCGCTTCAATAAGCTGTTTTAATTGAGTAGGATTTATCTGCATCAATTAATAGGCCTTAACGTAAATAGTTGAAAACGGTTCTGTTTGGTACAATTCGACCAATAATTCTTTGACTAATTCCATCAAAGCTAAGAAGGTGACAACCACGCCGGCACGGCCTTCTTCTAGGGTAAATAAACGTTCAAATGCCGTAAAATCTTCCGAGTTCAACATGGCTAAAATCTGGCTCATGCGCTCACGGGTCGATAACTGTTCACGCTTAACGTGATGATCTTCATAGGCATCGATACGTTTGAGTACATCACCAAAGGCACGGGCAATTTCAAACAACGAGACTTCTGGCGGGATCATTAACGGCTTAATGTCAGGTGCTGCCACTGCCTTGGCTTGAAACACATCCCGCTCGAGCCGCGGCAAATCATCGAGTTTTTGCGACGCTTCTTTAATCACTTCATAGGCTTTCAACTGACGGATCAATTGCGCCCGAGGATCTTCCTCAACCTCATCTTCAGCCACCATACGCGGCAGCAGCAAACGGGATTTAATCTCGGCAAGCGTTGCCGCCATCACTAAGTAATCGGCAGCAAGTTCGATTCGAGCCTGAGTCAGCAACGTAATATATTCTAAATACTGCGCGGTGATTTGCTGAATGGGTAAATCGACAACGTCTAATTTTTGCTTACGGATCAAATATAAAAGTAAATCCAATGGCCCTTCAAAGGACTCGAGGAACACTTCCAATGCCTCAGGCGGAATAAACAAATCCAGCGGCATTTCGGTCATTGCCTGACCACGAATAACGGCTAAGGGTAAACTTTGTTGCGTGCCCTGCATCCGCTATCTTGCTCCGTTAACACTGCGCTATCCAACCTAGGCTAACGCCAAACGCGCGATTATACCTGTAAATCTACGGCGATAAAACTGCCAAATGTTGACTACCACGATCAGAATCACTTACCCGCATCCATTAGCGATAAATCTAATGTGGCAGATTTAGAGGAACGGCGTGATATCACCCGCGCCTTCACGTAAAATCTCGGCGCCATCTTCAGACATATCAATCACAGTCGTTGGCTTTTCGCCTAAATAACCACCGTGGATAATCACATCCACTTGATGCTCGAGCAAATCACGAATTTGTTCAGGATCAGACTCGGCAAATTCTGCATTCGGCATCACTAAACTGGTCGACATCAGCGGCGCATCTAAGGCTTCCAGCAACGCCAGTGCGATTACATTGTCGGGCACACGAATACCTATGGTCTTTTTCTTGTCATTTTGTAAGCGACGCGGTACTTCTTTAGTCGCTTTGAAAATGAACGTATAAGGCCCAGGCGTGCAGCTTTTTAGGATGCGATACGCCTGATTATCCACTTTAGCGTAGGTCGCAAGCTCGGATAAATCACGGCACATCAAGGAAAAGTTATGATCGTTCTCAATTTGACGAATTCTCGCCATCCGCGTCATCGCGTCTTTCTCACCAATCAAGCAGCCTAAGGCATAGCCCGAATCGGTGGGATAAACAATCACACCGCCGCTTTTCAATACGGCGACCGCCTGACTAATAAGCCGCGTTTGCGGATTTACTTCATGTACATAAAAAAACTGACTCATGGTCGTTCCATCCAAGATTCCGATTGCCAGACCCAATCAATACCTTGGGGCTGATACAGATTTTTACCTAATTCTATCCAATTGCTCGGAAAGTGAAAATCACTCCCTATCGATGCGAGCAACTGGTTTTGGACACTCAGCGCCACAAGATTGGCCCTGTCGTCTAATGTTTGCTGGCCAAGCACCACTTCCATGGCATCTCCACCGGCTTCTTTAAATTCACGCACTAAGCGCTTAAGCCACTTAGCCGATAACTTATAACCACTGGGGTGCGCCAACACGGCTAACCCACCTGCGTTATGGATGATATCAATGGCACTGGCCATATCACCCCAATTATTAGGCACATAACCGGTTTTACCGCGTGCAAGGTAGCGTTTAAAGACGCTGGGCATATCCACAGCATGACCATTTTCAGCCATCCAGCGAGCGTAATGTCCACGGCTCAATGCCGCATCACCCGCCAACGCCTTAGCACCTTCGTAGGCACCTTCAATGCCAGCTTTAGCTAATCTATGGCCAATTTCTTGAGCCCGTAATTCACGTAATTCACGCTGGTTTTCTAAAAATGCTAATAACGCTGGATTATCAGCATCGAAGTTAAGCGCCACTATGTGGATATCGTAACTGTTCCAGCGAGTAGAGATTTCCACGCCAGAAATCAATTTCAATGGAGTAGCTTGTGCCTGATTAAAGGCACGGGCTTCAGGTAAACCAGCCACTGTGTCGTGATCGGTAATGGCAAATAACTGCACCCCCTTTTCAAGGGCTCTTGCCACCAATTCAGACGGCGTTAACTGACCATCGGACGCGGTCGTGTGGCTGTGTAGATCAGCCAATATGCTTTGAGTATTCATGGCGCTATTGTACGCGAACTTGTTAACAAATGCGCTGCTATCTCGTATTTTGTGGCTGAGTAACATCAATTTTATGCATCATTGCAGCGAATAAATCGCAGGAAGTGAAAAATATTCAATTGACATTCAGCTCCAGCTAAGGTTTTCTATACACCAATTGACTGAATTAGCGAGACCCTTTTGAATGACACACATTAACGCTTCATTAAACATCATTTGGTGGTGGCACTTCCCAACGTAGCGGGTGGTGTGAAGCTCTGTGCTCATTTGAAAGTGACCAGAATCAACAAGAAGCCCGCAGAAATGCGGGCTTTTTTGTTAGGTGCGAAAAATGTCGGCAGACTCGGGCAAAAAATTAAGAAAGCGAGATAACTCATGATGTTAAAGACATTTTATAAGGTAGCTGGAATATGAACATGCCCAAACAGACATTCGCACGCTCAAGCACACTCAAAGCGGCATTAACCTACCACAGCGATCCACTACGCTTATATCAGCACATCACCCAAGATGCGCCCCATACTATGTTGCTCGAATCGGCCGAAATCGACAGTAAAGATCACTTAAAAAGCATGGTAATGACCCATGCCGCCATGATGATCCGCTGTGACGGTTATCAGCTGACCTTCACCGCACTGACCGACAATGGCGCGAGCTTACTTGCTCCCATCGCGCTGTTTTTCAGTACAGCAGTCAATGTCGCCAGAGATAACTTGACCTTAGTGGTGACATTGCAAAAAGACACTCAACTGCAGGATGAAGATGCGCGCTTAAAATCGACCTCGCCACTCGATGGCCTGCGGATGTTTATCCAGCAGATTGATTGTGGCGCCCATACTGACAGCCAGACCAAGCCCGCCTTTGAGGATCTGTTTTTAGGTGGCGTGCTGGCATACGACTTGATTGATACCGTCGAACCACTGCCTGCCGTACCGAACCGCGATAACGATTGCCCTGACTACTTATTTTACCTCGCTGAAACCTTAATCCTTATCGACCATAAACTGAAACAAGCCGACATCATTACCCATAATTTCAGTCGTGATTCAGCCCAGTATGCCGCCATCACCGCAGCGCTAAGCGAACGAGTTCAGCAGTTAAGCACACAATGTAAAACTCTGGGTAATTCACCTGCCGATATACCGACACTGGTCGCCATCGACGCAACTGAGCAAGTCAATATTTCCGATGAGGTGTTCAAACAAACCATTATCGATTTGAAAGAACACATTATTGCGGGCGATATTTTCCAAGTAGTGCCATCCCGTAGCTTTAGTTTGCCTTGCCCGAATACTTTAGGGGCTTATCGTGCCCTGCGCCTGACTAACCCTAGCCCTTACATGTTTTATTTCAGGGGCCATGATTTCACCCTGTTTGGCGCCTCGCCAGAAAGTGCGCTCAAATTTGATGCCAGCAGTAATCAAGTCGAGGTCTACCCAATTGCTGGCACCCGCAAACGCGGCAAAACCACAACGGGCGAGATTGATTTTGACTTAGACAGCCGTATTGAACTTGAACTGCGTTTAGATAAAAAAGAACTGTCGGAACACTTAATGCTGGTCGATTTAGCGCGCAACGATATCGCACGCATCAGCCAAAGCGGCAGCCGCAAAGTCGCCGAATTATTAAAAGTTGACCGTTATTCCCACGTGATGCACCTCGTCAGCCGCGTAACGGGTCAACTGCGCCAAGATTTAGATGCGCTGCATGCTTATCAGGCCTGTATGAATATGGGCACATTAGTGGGCGCACCAAAAGTACGTGCATCGCAACTGGTACGCCAAGCAGAAAAAGCCCGTCGCGGCAGCTATGGCGGTGCAGTGGGTTACCTTAATGCCCTTGGTGACATGGACACTTGCATCGTTATCCGCTCCGCCTTTGTGAAAAATGGCACCGCCTTTATTCAAGCGGGCGCTGGCGTGGTATTTGATTCTGATCCACAAAGCGAGGCAGATGAAACCCGTCAGAAGGCCCAAGCCGTGATTTCAGCCATCAAAATGGGCGCTGGACTGCTAGTAACTGAATCACCAGTGAATGAATCGTCAGCACAATCCTCTTCAGCACAATATAAATAGGAGCCAAACATGAAACTCTATCTACTCGATAACTTTGACTCCTTTACCTATAACTTAGTGGATCAATTTCGCAGCCTTGGCTGTGAAGTGGTGATTTACCGCAACGATGTTGCCGCCGATTATATCGCTGAAAAACTGCTAAACGAACAAGAGCCTGCAGCCCTCGTGTTATCACCAGGACCAGGTGCACCCCATGAGGCAGGTTCTATGATGGCACTTATCGCCAAAGTTGCGGGTAAGGTGCCTATGCTGGGTATCTGCCTTGGGCATCAAGCCATGGTGGAATATTACGGCGGCACAGTGGCACGCGCACCTTTTGTGGTACACGGCAAGGCAAGCCCCACTTTCCATGACGGTACTGGCGTATTTGCTGGTTTGCCCTCTCCCCTGCCCGTTGCCCGCTATCACAGTCTCGTCGCCACTCAAGTACCGGATTGCTTGCAAGTGATCGCAACCACTGACGCTATGCCTATGGCAATTTTGCACCCGCAGCATAGAGCCGTTGGATTTCAGTTCCACCCAGAATCAATTCTGACGACGTTGGGCAGCACACTGCTCATTCAAACCTTGGCATTTCTGACCCAAGACATGACAGCAGGAGTAAATGCATGAGTACAAACAATATTCAGCCTTTACTCGACGTTTTATACCAAGGTAAGAGTTTAAGTCGCGAGCACACCTTTGAGATTTTTAGCGCGTTAATTCGCGGTGAAATGAGTGAAGCCACTATGGCTGGAATGTTAGTCGCGCTCAAGATGCGCGGCGAAACCATTGATGAAATCAGCGGCGCCGCCGATGCGATGCGCGCCGCTGCCAAGACGTTTCCCTACTCGAATGGCGATAACCTTAGCAATGGCATCGTTGACATAGTTGGCACCGGTGGCGATGGCTTTAATACCATTAATATTTCCACCACTGCGGCCTTTGTTGCCGCGGCGGCGGGCGCCAAGGTCGCCAAACACGGCAATCGTAGCGTGTCGAGTAAATCGGGTTCATCGGATCTTTTGGCGCAGTTTGGCATTGACTTAACCATGTCACCAGACACCGCCAGTCGTTGCCTCGACGCATTGAACCTGTGCTTTTTATTTGCGCCCCACTACCACGGCGGAGTAAAACATGCGGGGCCGGTCAGGCAAGCACTGAAAACGCGCACTTTATTCAATGTGTTAGGGCCACTTATCAATCCTGCCCGCCCCGAATTTATGTTACTTGGCGTTTATAGCCCTGAGTTAGTCTTACCGATAGCGAAAGTATTAAAGGCGCTTGGCACAAAACGCGCTATGGTAGTGCACGGCAGCGGTTTAGATGAAGTCGCGCTGCACGGCAACACCCAAGTTGCTGAGTTAAAAGACGGCGACATTATTGAGTATCAACTCACGCCCGCCGATTTAGGTGTGCCTTTAGCGCAAATAACAGACTTAGAAGGGGGCGAGCCCGCGCAGAATGCCTTGATTACCGAGGCGATTTTAAAAGGCAACGGTACTGAAGCACATGCCAATGCGGTCGCCATCAATGCCGGTTGTGCTTTATATGTGTGTGGAATTGCTGATTCAGTGAAAACGGGAACCTTACTTGCGCTCAGTACCATACAAAGCGGTAAAGCCTTTGAATTGTTAAGCCAGCTCGCAAAAGTCAGCGGTGAAGCCCATGCCAACGGTCAAGAAAGAGGAAGATAAGCGAATGTCTCAAGTAGAAGTGACTCCAACAGCAATGACTCAAGACCTGCGTACTCAGCCAGAGGCAGCCACAAACCCTATGCCAAAAAGTAATGTGTTAACCCGTATAGTCGATACCAAAGCTGCCCATATTGCCGCCCTGAAGCTGCGTTTCCCCGAGGCCAGTCTGTCGCCAAAAATCTCTGACCGCAGTTTATTTGCCGCACTCAAGGCGCCCAAGGCGGGTTACATTTTAGAATGTAAAAAAGCCAGCCCGTCCAAAGGGCTTATCCGCGATGTGTTTGATGTAGAAGCCATTGCCGATATTTACGGAAAATATGCGGCGGGCATTTCGGTATTAACCGACGAGCAGTTTTTCCAAGGGGATATGGACTATATCCCTAAGGTGCGCGCTCGGGTGAACCAACCTATTCTGTGCAAAGATTTTTTTGTCGATGAATACCAAATTAAACTCGCCGCCCACCAAGGTGCCGATGCCATTCTGTTAATGCTATCCGTACTCGATGATGCGCAATATCACCGCCTAGCGAAAGAAGCCGCTAAGTATCAACTCGATGTGCTGACCGAAGTCAGTAACGAAGAAGAACTTAAACGCGCCATCGCATTAGATGCGCCGATTATCGGGATCAATAACCGTAACTTAAGGGATTTGAGTACCGATCTCGCCACCACAGAAACGCTGGCGCCACATATTGGCAGCGACCGCGTGGTGATCAGCGAATCAGGCATCTACAACAATCAGCAAGTACGCCGCCTGAGTCCACTGGTTGATGGTTTCCTCGTCGGTAGTTCGATAATGGCCGAGGCTGATATCGACTTAGCCTGCCGTAAATTGATCTTCGGTCACAATAAAGTCTGCGGCCTCACCCGCATGGAAGATATTCGCGCCGCGGCAACGTCAGGCGCCGTCTATGCCGGGCTGATTTTTGCTGAAAAATCCCCGCGCGCGTTAACCCTTAACGCCGCTGAACAATTGCTCAGGGAATATCGCGCATCCGCGGCTCCCGCCATTGAATTCGTCGGTGTGTTTGTTAACGCAGCGCCAAGCACCATTACGGATACCGCAGCCAGTTTGCAGTTATCTGCCGTGCAGCTGCATGGCACGGAAACTGAACTTGAAATCGCAGAGCTCACTAAGCGACTTGAGCAAGCGGGACTCACCACTCAAATTTGGAAAGCCGTCAGCGTCGATGCGCAAACGGGTGAGCTTGGTAACTTACCTCAGGGAGCATCGCGATATCTGTTTGATAGTAAAACGGTAAACCAATTTGGCGGCTCGGGCCAAGCCTTTAATTGGCAAAATATTGATGTGAAGTCCTTAGGCCAGCAAAAGGCCCATGCCATGTTGGCGGGTGGACTCAACGCCGAGAATGCGGCCAGTGCCAATGCCCAAGGATTTTACGGTTTAGATTTTAATTCTGGCCTAGAAACCGCCGCAGGAATTAAATCGGCGCAACTGATCCAAACGGCTTTTGCCCATTTACGTCTCTAGCCTATCGCGCTAAGCAAGAAGCCCTAGATGCTGTTGGTGCAGGACAAGCGTGATGCTCAACAAACAATATGAACCTATTAATGCCAGTGGCCAAATAGATAACGATGCGGTTAACCCCAAGACGCTGTTAGTACAATCGAAGCCACTGACAAACTGATTGATAAGATAAGGAAAAAGGTATGTCAAAGTTAAAGCTTAACCCTTATTTCGGCGAATACGGCGGCATGTATGTGCCACAGATTTTAGTGCCAGCCCTTAAGCAATTAGAAACTGCCTTTGTGGAAGCGCAAGAAGATGAAGACTTTAAAGCCGAATTTACCGATTTACTGAAAAACTACGCGGGTCGCCCAACAGCACTGACCTTAACCCGCAATTTAAGCCCAAATCCTATGGTGAAAATCTACCTTAAACGGGAAGATTTACTCCACGGCGGCGCCCATAAAACCAACCAAGTGTTAGGCCAAGCACTGCTGGCTAAGCGCATGGGTAAAAAAGAAATTATTGCCGAAACTGGCGCAGGACAACACGGCGTTGCCACCGCCCTTGCCTGCGCGCTATTAGGCTTGAAATGTAAAGTCTATATGGGCGCAAAAGACGTTGCGCGCCAATCACCTAACGTATTTAGAATGCGTTTGATGGGCGCGGAAGTGATCCCTGTCACCTCAGGTTCTGCCACCCTAAAAGATGCCTGTAACGAAGCAATGCGCGACTGGTCTGGCAGCTACGAAAAGGCCCACTATCTTCTGGGCACCGCTGCGGGGCCACATCCGTTCCCAACAATCGTGCGTGAATTCCAACGCATTATTGGTGAAGAAACCAAGAAGCAAATGCTGGAACGTGAAGGTCGCCTGCCCGATGCCGTTATCGCTTGTGTTGGCGGCGGTTCCAACGCTATCGGCATGTTCGCTGACTTTATCGACGAACCAAGTGTCGAACTGATTGGCGTCGAACCTGCGGGTAAAGGCATAGACACGCCAATGCACGGCGCGCCGCTTAAACACGGTAAGACAGGGATTTTCTTCGGCATGAAAGCGCCTTTGATGCAAGATAGCGAAGGGCAAATTGAAGAATCTTACTCGATTTCAGCCGGATTGGACTTCCCCTCCGTTGGCCCGCAGCACGCGCATCTTAATGCTACAGGCCGCGCCCGTTATGAATCGGCTACCGACGATGAAGCCTTAGAAGCCTTCCAACAACTGGCGCGCTGTGAAGGGATTATCCCTGCATTGGAATCGGCGCATGCTATCGCCTATGCCGTGAAAATGGCGCGCGAGTGCACCAAAGAAACCATTTTAGTGGTCAATCTTTCCGGTCGTGGCGACAAAGATATTTTCACCGTTTCTGACATTTTGAATGGTAAAGAGGAATAATAAACATGAGTGACACGTCTACCAACACTGGCCGTTACCAAGCCTCCTTTGCCAAACTCAACGCCGAAGGCCGTGGCGCTTTTGTCCCCTTCGTCACCCTTGGCGATCCTAGCCCTGAGTTATCGCTAAAAATTATCGATACCTTAGTGCAAAACGGTGCCGATGCCTTAGAACTGGGCTTTCCATTTTCCGATCCCTTGGCCGATGGCCCAGTGATCCAAGGCGCTAACCTGCGTTCTTTAGCCGCAGGCACGACTCCAACGGCGTGTTTTGAATTACTGGCGCAAGTGCGTGCAAAATATCCTGAACTTCCAATCGGTTTGCTGCTGTATGCAAACTTGGTGTTTGCTAATGGCATAGATGCGTTTTACGCCAAAGCGCAACAAGCGGGTGTGGATTCAGTACTTATCGCCGATGTGCCAGTGGAAGAATCAGCGCCCTTTAGCGAAGCCGCTAAAGCCCATGGTATTGCGCCGATTTTTATCGCACCGCCCAATGCCGACAGTGAAACCCTTGAGCAAGTGAGTAAAAGTGGTGAAGGTTACACCTATCTCTTATCCCGCGCGGGGGTCACAGGCACAGACACGAAAGCTGGCGTGCCGGTAGAGGAAATTTTATCTAAATTAAAAGCCTTTAACGCCCCGCCACCGCTCCTCGGTTTTGGTATTGCCGAGCCTTCACAGGTAAGCGCCGCCATCAAAGCGGGCGCTGCGGGGGCGATTTCTGGCTCTGCCGTAGTAAAAATCATCGAAACCCACCAGCACGATGAAGTTAAGCTACTTGCAACGCTTGGGGAATTTACTCGCGCAATGAAGGCTGCAACCTAAGCGAGTCTTGATTTAAATAATCCAATATAAATCAAAAGTTCAATTACAAATAAAATAAGTGAGGTAGACTCGTCGCCTCGCTTATTTTGTTTGTATTTACCAAGCTCTATGTTTACTCAGCCTTTATCTCCCTCAAACACAATCTATCAAGGCAATACTGACACTCACGCAGTACTACACTGACAGCGTATTTATTTAGTCACAGTTCCTCGATAGAATGCCCTATCGAAGAAAAACGGACTTTTTATGCAGTATCGGATCTATATTCTCGAATTAACGCCTTGGGGCTGTGGTTTTGAAGGTGAAGTTGCAGGTAAATGCGATAATGGTGCACCAATTTGGTTTTACTACCAAGGTAGCGATCAGCAGGCCGAAATTCGCTTTCCGGTTAACCAATGGGTCACAGTTGAATTGCTTGGCCGATTAGCAAGTGCCAGTCTTCAAGCTGATATGATTAAACAAACGCCACACCAGCATCTGAAATTCCCGTTGCATAACTGTCACTTTGAAGCTTCGGGACAAATCATCGACATCAGCCAAACACCCGAAGATACAATTTACCTGTTGCAATCAAACTTACCGCTCCCCTTTGATAATGAACTTGGGAAATCCCCTATCTCGCTAGGCCATTGGGTTAATGTAACAGGCGAGCTTTGGGTAACAAATTGGATGAATTGAGTCGATAAAAAAAGGTATAGTGCTAGCCTGTAACAAATCATTCGCCTGATACATATCCATTAGAGGATCCGATGACCATTTCTAAATCTTTACCCGATAACAAACCTCGTACTTTTTTGGGAACACCCAAATTACCGGCCAAGTATGCCACTGTGGTGATGCCATTTTTTCTCTCTATTCTCATGAGTTGTATCGTTTCTGGGATCAGCACTTTCAATGGCGTTGGCGCTTCACCGCAATTTCTCGAACTCTGGCTAGGCGCTTGGCTGATCTCATGGGTTGTCGCCTTTCCTACACTGCTGATGGTGTTACCTTTGGTGCGTAAAATCACAGCTCATTTTGTCGATTTACGCTAGTTTTACGACTTAATCTTCCGATTTAACTATTTTATTTCAAAGCCGTTTTAGGACGGCTTTATCTTGAACTCCTTCTCTTATGCGTACAGCGACTAAAAATCACATCGATAATTGCTCGATCTGTTACCCTGCCAATATTCACTTAAACTAAAACAGTACGACCTACACCATACCAATCGTATTAAATCAAAGCGCTCATTGAGCCCCCAGTCCACGCTTTACAATGGATTTACACTGACCGTTTAGCGGCACCTATGTTTATTGTATAAGGATGACATGACTCCCATCTAAATCAATTTTCCTCTGCTCTCGAACCAACTCAAGCATTAATGTAACCCACTGTATTTATATATTTTATAAAAATAGAGCTCGTAAAACCCTAAATGATACATCCTCAAAACGCTGCCTAATTATCACTCCTTTGTCATTTACTTATTTGTACCATTAACCGTATCTGCCCCCCTTATTCATCAGTTAAAAGTATTAACCCACAGCCCCACACAAATGAGAATGATTTGCATTTGAATATTTTCACATGCTAATTTACCTACCGTTGTCGGGACAGAGACAGCAGGAAATGGCCTAAGGACTGAGCTAAAAATAGCGAGTTAATCAACGCAAGATAAATAGCCAAACAGTCTATTTTGATAACCGCATTCACTTTGGTTTGCGTCCTTAGGTAACTGATTACTGGATCGGCAACGCGCAGCAGCATGTTGCCAAGGAGGCGTAAGTGAGTACACAGCAAAGGGAAATGGATCGCGAAATCTTTGATCTACTTGGCATAGGCATTGGCCCATTCAATCTTGGCCTCGCCGCCTTATCAGAACCTATTGACGGCTTTAACTGCTTATTTTTAGATGCTAAAACCAGTTTTGACTGGCATCCAGGCATGCTACTCAAATCCTCAAGATTACAAACACCCTTTATGTCGGATCTGGTGACTATGGCCGATCCCACCAGCCGCTACAGCTACCTTAATTTTGCCAAGCAAACGGGCAGACTTTATCCCTTTTATATTCGTGAGAATTTCTTTTTACCCCGCCACGAATACAACTTGTATTGCCAATGGGTGAGCCAACAACTCAACAACCTTAAATTTGGTTTTAAGGTCACTCAAGTGGATTACAACGCAGGTGAAAGTATTTATCGAGTTACAGGTTTTGATAGGCGCAGTGGTAAAACCCATTCCTATCAATGCCGAAAGCTAGTGCTAGGCACTGGCACTGAACCTTATCTACCAAAGGATTGCCCAATCCAAGATGCACGGGTCATGCATACCGCCAGTTATATGCAGCAAAAAACCTACCTGCAGAGTCAGAGTGCCATCACAGTAATTGGTAGTGGCCAGAGTGCGGCGGAAGTGTTTTACGATCTACTGCAAGATATTGATACCTATGGTTATCAACTCAATTGGATGACACGATCAGCGCGTTTTTATCCCTTGGAATATACCAAGCTTACTTTAGAGATGACCTCGCCAGATTATGTCGATTACTTCCACGAGTTGACCCCTAATCAAAGATGCTCACTGATCGCCAGCCAGAAACAGCTCTACAAAGGGATAAATTCTGAGCTGATAAACGACATTTACGATTTGTTATATCAAAAACGCCTATTGGCCGATTTTCAATGCCGACTGATGACGAATGCGGCGCTGACTCATATCGAGCCACAAGCCAATATGCTCAAGTTGCATTTCCACCACAATGAAAAAAATCACACCTTTGAGCAAGAAACGGGCGCCGTTATTTTAGGCACAGGTTACCACTATCGTTTACCCGAGTTTATCAGTGGTATTAAGCAACAAGTCGAATTCGATGACGCCGGACAACTTAGCGTGCAGCGTGATTACAGCATAGATATTCGAGGGGATATTTTTGTCCAGAATGTCGGTTTGCATACCCATGGGATAAGCTCTCCAGATCTGGGTATGGGCTGTTATCGCAACGGCACCATCTTAAAAGCTGTGCTCGGTTATGCGCCCTACCACATTGAGGAACATATCGCGTTTCAAACCTTCGATCCGGCCAAACTTGCCAGTCATCAGCCCTGCGGCGCCAATGCAATTAACACGTTGGATCTTAATCCAAGACATTTTCCTAAGGCGCCGCACAGAAAAACTCAAGTTGATGCGCCACAAACTATCCCTCCAACCAAGATTCCAAGTTCTGGCGCAAGTTCAACCGTGAGTTCAGGCGCGGGAACCAATATGCCGGTCTTAATGGCGCCGAACCAGGAGGCATAATAATGGCAAGCCAATTTAGCAACCATTGTTTAACGCAACTATGTTTAATGCAACTATCCGCTATTTCGAGCATTAATGGTTTCCAGTTCAGAGCGTTAGACCTTACACAAGACATTCCAACACTACAGTCTTGGTTTAACCAAGATTACGCCAAGTTTTGGGGTATGCAGGGCTTGAACCTTGATGCCATAAAAAATCTGTTAGCAACAACAGAACACAAGTTTGCCTTGATAGGTGAATGGCAGGCCAAAGCACTATTTATGGTGGAGCTCTACAATCCCGTCCACGATGAAGTTGGTCAGCACTATCGTGTTGCGCCGGGTGATTGTGGTATGCATCTGATTATCGCGCCGCCAGATGGCAAACCCGTCAGCGGCTTATCCTTGAAAGTGATGGATGCGATAGCGCAGCTCGTGCTTGAAAAACTAGCCTTTAATCGCCTCGTGGTTGAACCCGATCAACTCAATAGCAAAATTCATCGCTTAAATAGCCTGATAGGCATTCGCTATGAAAAAGCGATTCAGTTAAACACTAAAGCTGCTTTCCTCGGATTTTGCACTGCGGTCCAGCGCCTTCAACCATCGAGCACGCCCTCTTTGACGAGCCTAGCCCAAACAACCTTAGCCCTGCCAAGCTCAGCTCAGTCAACGCCTGCTCTGCCAAACTTAGCAGAACAATACTTAGCAAGCCCAACCCTAGCAAAGCCAAGCTCGCACGCGGCATCTCCAACCTCTCCCATGACATTATCGACTCTTCAGGTGAATTAGATGAACTTACCCACAAAAGCCTTATTAATTAACCCATTGCCAACGCAAGATCATCATGTTCAAGCAGTACATGCTCAACAAAGCCCGACGCTATCGACAACATCGACTTCTATGCCGGAGCATTTGACTCCCGCCTATTGGCAAGCGGCTAATCGTCATTTAGTGAAGAAAATCCTCTGCGAATTCACCCACGAGAAACTCATTACGCCGACCCTGTACGGGCAAAAAACGGGGCTTAACCACTATGAACTCAGGCTCAAAGACAGCACTTACTATTTTAGTGCGCGGCACTATCAGCTCGATCATCTCGCGATTAATGCCGATACCATCCGCGTTTCACTTGCAGGCAAAGAACAAACCCTCGATGCGATGTCGCTGATTATTTCCCTTAAAAATGACTTAGGGATCAGCGAAACCTTACTACCAACTTATTTAGAAGAAATCACCAGCACCCTTTACAGTAAGGCATACAAGTTAGCGCATCAGGCGATTCCCGCAGCCACACTGGCGCGAGCCGATTATCAAAGCATAGAAGCGGGTATGACAGAAGGTCATCCGGTGTTTATTGCCAATAATGGCCGGATTGGTTTTGATATGCAGGATTACCGTCAATTTGCCCCTGAAAGCGCGATGCCGATGCAGTTAGTCTGGCTTGGAGTCCGCAAAAACAAAACCACGTTTGCCGCCCTCGAAAACTTGAGTCACGATGCGGTACTAAAGGAAGAGCTTGGCCAGCAGTTCACTGACTTCCAACAACGTCTTAAAACGCAGCAGCATGATCCACAGGACTTCTACTTTATGCCAGTGCACCCTTGGCAGTGGCGTGAAAAAATCGCCCGCGTCTTTGCCGGCGACATAGCCCGTGGCGATCTGGTTTACCTTGGTGAAGGCAGCGAACAATACCAAGTGCAGCAATCGATACGCACTTTCTTCAATCTTGCATCACCGCAAAAGTGCTATGTCAAAACCGCGCTTTCTATCCTAAATATGGGCTTTATGCGTGGTCTATCGCCCCTTTACATGAGCTGCACACCGCAAATCAATGCGTGGGTGGCGAACTTGGTTGAAAGCGACCCTTACTTTACTCAGCAAGGGTTTGTGATCCTTAAAGAAATTGCAGCCATAGGTTACCACCACCATTATTACGAGCAGGCACTCACCCAAGATAGCGCCTATAAAAAAATGCTTTCTGCCCTGTGGCGCGAAAGTCCACTGCCACACATTGAGCCTAAACAAAATCTGATGACCATGGCTGCGCTACTGCATACTGATCATGAAGATAAGGCCCTTATTGCAGCCTTGATAGCCGCATCAGGCTTGCCAGCAAAGGATTGGGTCAGTCGCTACTTAAACCTGTATTTATCGCCGCTGTTACATGCCTTTTTTGCCTACGATCTGGTCTTTATGCCGCACGGGGAAAACCTGATCTTAGTGCTCGATGAATATGTGCCAGTCAAGATTTTGATGAAAGACATAGGCGAAGAAGTCGCGGTACTCAATGGCGCGAAGCCGCTACCTGATGATGTAAAACGCCTTGCGGTGAGCCTTGAAGAAGAGATGAAGCTTAACTACATCTTACTGGATATTTTTGACTGTATTTTCCGCTATTTAGCACCGCTGCTCGATGAGCAAACCAGTGTCAGTGAAAGCCAATTCTGGGAGTTAGTGGCGGACAATGTACGTGATTACCAAGCCCAGCATCCACATTTGGCCGACAAGTTTGCCCAATACGATCTGTTTAAGGACAGCTTTGTACGTACGTGCCTCAATCGTATCCAATTGAATAATAACCAACAAATGATAGACCTCGCCGACAGGGAGAAAAACCTGCGTTTCGCCGGCGGCATCGACAATCCCTTGGCGACCTTTAGACAGAGCCATACCTTTAAGCGCCCTATGCTTAGCAGCGCTGAGCAAAGGACACGTTAACACACCACAAAGTGGATAACCCCGAAACTTTAGCATGGGCCAATGTTGGCCCAGCTTGTTTAACCCCCAACCTAAACGGAATTAAAGATCAACATTATGAAGACTTTTCCTCTCTCCAACATCGCACTCGTCTGTCGGCAAGCCCTCGTTAACCCGAAGCTATTGCTGTGCTCAGCCATGTTAGCCACAGTTCCCCATGCCACAGCTGACACTGTCGATACGGATAGTAAGACTAAAAAGCACCAGAAAGAAATTGAAGTCATCAATGTCATTGGCGCTAAGGACTTACACGACAACCGTTATAAAACCCAAGCGATGAACACGGCAACTGGGCTCGATTTATCCTATCTAGAAACGCCGCAGTCGGTCACGTCTATCACCCGCCAAATGATGAATGATCAACAGCTTAATAGCGTGATTGATGCCATGACCAGCGTTGCGGGGATCAATGCCCGCCCAATGGATAACGACAGATACAGTATTAGTGCCCGCGGCATTGCCGTGACCAGCATTTTGTACGATGGCGTGCCAACGACCTACGATACCCGCTTCAACTATGGCGATAATCTGATCGACACCGCCATCTACGAGCGAGTAGAAGTGGTACGCGGCGCGACTGGCCTCATGACGGGAGCCGGTAATCCCTCGGCGGCCATTAACCTTATCCGTAAACGCCCGACTCAAGAGTTTATGGGCAACACCTCGTTAAGTGTGGGCTCATGGAATAATGTGCGCGGTATGGTCGATGTTTCCAGCGGCTTAAATGATTCAGGTTCTGTGCGCGGTCGCGTGGTGGCCGCCTATCAAGATAAGGATTCATTCCAAGACAGGTACGAGCAGCAGCGCACTACGCTATACGGCATAGTCGAAACCGATATTGGCGATAGCACCTTATTCACCCTTGGTGTCGATTACCAAGATGCCACACCGAGCGGCACTATGTCGGGCGGTTTACCGCTATTTTACAGCGATGGCAGTCGCACTAATTATGATCGTGCCACTTCAACGGCGCCCGATTGGGGCTCGGCGCATACCCAAGGACTCAACACCTTTGCGAGTCTCGAACACAGATTAGATAACGGTTGGAACCTAAAAGGGACTTACACCTACGGCGATAACTCATTGGAGTTCGATGTACTATGGGCCACGGGATATCCTGATCCTGTAACCAATATCGGCGCCACTGCAGGCTCTATCGCCTATGTCGACGGCAGTCGCACCCAACACAATGTGGATTTGCGCGCCGAAGGACAATACCAACTCTTTGGTCAGGAACATCAATTGATGTTTGGCTGGAATGGCCAACGCCAAGAGTTCGCCAATCCCTACTATTATCCCACTGCGGCAGTACCGCCTTTGGGGGATTTTCGCGATCCGAACTTCCAATATCCAAAACCTCAATGGAAGGAAACCTATACCACGGGTTCATTTGGCGAAACCAAACAGAGTGCAGCCTATGTGGCGACTCAGCTTAATCTCAGCGACGCGTTAGCTGTCATCGTCGGATTACGCCTCAATGAGTGGGAAACCGACCAAGATAATTTTGGCAGCCGTTACGATTTCAACATCAGCAACGAACTCACCACTTACTTCGGCCTCACCTACGCCCTGACCGAGCAATATTCGCTCTATGCCAGTTATACGGATATTTTTGCACCGCAAACTAAGCAAAAAATCGATAAAAGCTATCTAGATCCGGTCAAAGGGAAAAACTACGAAGGCGGGATTAAGGCGAGCCTGTTCGATGAGGCTTTAGATATGTCGCTGTCGGTGTTTGAGATCAGACAAGACAATGTCGGAGTCAGCACTGGCGATGTGATCCCAGGAACAACAACGCAAGTGTATGAAGGCGTAAACGGTACAAAAACACAGGGATTCGAATTTGAATCGACGGGTAAAATCACTGATGACTGGAATCTTTACTTAGGTTACACCCAGTTCACTAGCGAAGATCCTGAAGGCAAACGTATCAGTACCACGTCACCACGCCAGCAATTAAAACTCTTCACCACTTATACCTTTGGCGGTGATTGGCATAAATTGCAAATAGGTGCGGGAGTTAACTGGCAGAGCCGCGTCTACCAAACAGTTAATTCGCCACTTGGCAAAGTCGAAGTCGAGCAAGGCTCTTACGCGCTAGCGAGTCTAATGGCGAGTTACGCCTTCACCGAGCAACTTAAGCTCAGCGCAAACCTGCACAACGCCTTAGATAAAAGCTACTACAGCCAAGTCGGTCAATACAGCCAATTCCAATACGGTACGCCGCGAAGTGCCAGCTTAACCTTAGACTATCGCTTCTAAGTCAGATTTATATTGAGATCGTTCGAAAAACCTTGTGAGCCCAAATCTTGGGCTCGCAAGGTAATCATTTACATGGACTTATCGATAACCGCGGCAATCAATCACAGCCATTAAGGAGTCACTATGGCAAGCCAACGGAGAGACACCAGGCTGCAAACATTGTGCGATACCTCGCCAAGCCACAACGCGTTGAATCAAACTATTTTGACACTCAATCAGCTGTTACATGAGCGGGCGCCCTTCTATGGCGAACACCTTCGCGCAACCCAGTCACCTACAGGGCTCAGTTTTGATGAATGGAGTAACATCGATACTTATCAAAAACTCATTGCACGTTTTGCCATCGCACATCCTAGCGCTGAAACTCAGAGTGAAACTGAGGCTGTAACTAAAGATAAAACCGAGGCTACTAAAACAGCTGCAACCAGCCGAGCGCACGCTTTCGTCAGTAAAAGCGCCTTAGTCAGTAAACGCGCTACGGCCAGTAGAAAAGACACTCGCAAAGCGCTGCATTCACTTTGGGGTCAATGGTATTTTGGCCTTTTAGTTCCGCCTGTGATGGAGTGGATTTTTAACGCAAAAAAAGCCGATTTCGAGCCTATTCACTGGCAGCCACAGTCCGTTTTTATGCAGGTACACGCCAGTGGCCGAGTGGCAAAATTTGAATTTAACATCGCAAAGCGCCAGCCAAATACCGCTTTGACCTTTAAAAAATACCACGGCATCGAGCCACTTTCCCAAACAAACACTAAGCCAAGTTTCAAGACAGACACTAAGGTACACTCGCCATTAACTTCATATAAGCCGCCAGTTAATAAAGAACTCGCCCTACAAGGCTTTATCTTAAACTTACTGCAACCGAGTGTTGAGCGCCTACTCACTTTAAGCCCCGTGCCCGCTAAATTATATTGGAGTCACTTAGGCTATCTGATCCACTGGTATCTAGGTGAGTTGGGATTATCTCAGCAGCAGAGTCAGCAACTTAAGCAAGCTCTGTTTCGCAGAACGACCTTTTTTGATGGCACCCAAAATCCACTGTATAACAGCATCAATTTGATTGTTGAACCAAAAGAAGGCAGCACAAACATCCACTGCATTCGCCGTACTTGCTGCCTAAGGTATCAACTCGCCAACACTGGCCAATGCCACGATTGCCCACTACTAAGTCGCCCTAACGCTAAGACAAACGCAACCAAACAGGCACAAGTCTAACTTGCCCATTAAACCCATTTAATGGGCAAGATCGCAATCCTAGGCCCATGGTGCTTTTGCCCTTATGTTGCACATGCTACACTCAAGCCCATGTCTCTTTAACATGATTATTTATGAAACAACTGCTTGATTTCCTGCCCCTCGTCATCTTTTTTGCCGTTTATAAATTTTTCGATATTTATATCGCCAGCGGCGCATTGATCGCAGCCACCGCGCTTCAATTGATCGTGACCTATGCGCTATATAAGAAACTTGAAAAGATGCACTTAATCACCTTTGCTATGGTGACAGTGTTTGGCACACTCACTTTAGTGTTTCACGATGATTCTTTTATCAAGTGGAAAGTGACCATCATCTATAGTTTGTTTGCCATCGCCTTAGGTGTCAGTCAATTGCTCAATAAATCGATATTAAAGTCGATGTTAGGCAAAGAAATGCAAGTAGACGACAAAATTTGGGCTCGCGTAACTTGGTATTGGGTGATCTTTTTCGCCGCTTGTGGCCTAGTCAATATTTATGTCGCCTTTAGTTTGCCATTAGAAACTTGGGTCAATTTTAAAGTGTTTGGTTTAACCGCTTTAACCTTAATTAATACTGTCCTGACCGTATTTTATCTTTATAAACACCTTCCCGAAGATCAACGCAAGGAACTCAAATAATGTGGTATATGATTTCAGCTCAAGATTTTGAGAATAGTTTAGAAAAACGTTTAGCTGCACGCCCAGCCCATTTAGCTCGCCTGCAAGCCCTCGCCGATGAAGGTCGTTTACTGATCGCTGGCCCACACCCAGCCATCGACAGCGAAAACCCTGGTGATGCTGGCTTTAGTGGTTCACTGGTTGTCGCAGATTTTGAATCCTTAGTCGCAGCAAAACACTGGGCCGATGCCGATCCCTATATCGAAGCGGGCGTTTACCAAAGTGTTGTGGTTAAACCCTTTAAACGAGTCCTGCCTTAATGAAAATAGTGTCCTTTAACATCAATGGTCTGCGGGCACGCTTGCATCAATTGCAAGCCTTAATCGATAGCCACCAGCCCGACATTATCGGCCTGCAAGAAACCAAAGTGCACGATGAGGCGTTTCCATTAGCCGAAGTCGAAGCCATGGGATATCAAGTGCATTACCACGGCGGTAAAGCTCACTATGGTGTTGCCATGCTGTCTAAAGTCGCACCAGAAAAACTGCAAAAGGGTTTTCCAAGCGATGATGAAGATGCCCAGCGCCGCATGATTATCGGCACATTTACCCAAGCGAATGGTCGTCCATTGACTGTGTTCAACGGCTATTTCCCCCAGGGCGAAAGCATAGACCACCCCACAAAATATCCTGCTAAACGTAAGTTTTATCAGGATTTAATGCACTACTTGCAGACAAATCACAGCAACGATGAAGATATCGCCATCATAGGTGACATCAATATTTCGCCGACCGATTTAGACATAGGCATAGGTGAAGTCAATCGTAAGCGTTGGCTGAAAACCGGCAAATGTAGCTTCCAACCGGAAGAACGTGAGTGGTTGAAAACCTTACAAGACTGGGGCTTAATCGACACTTTCCGTCAATTACATCCAGAGCGCATCGAACGTTATTCTTGGTTCGATTACCGCAGCAAAGGTTTCGATGACAATCGTGGCCTGCGTATTGATGTGATTTTAGCAACGCCTTCACTGGCAGCACGTTTAGTCGAATCCGATGTCGATTACGATCTGCGCGGCATAGATAAACCCTCAGATCATGCCCCCATTTGGAGCACGTTCAAAGAGGCTTAACCCGCTAGGGTTCGACCTTACAGACATAAAAACATCTGCCAAACAGGTTAAGCGGGTGATATAGGTGCAGACTAATTTATCTTGGAGTTACATAAAAATCCGATGATATGGGATCATCGGATTTTTAACTTTTAAGTGAACTAGTCAAGCATTTCGTCTTAACTGTTCGGCATTGCTGACTGGCTTTTTGTTAAAAAAGTGGTTTCTACTATATAGAAACTGGAAACTTAAAGTGTGTAACGGATACCAATGGCAACACCGTCAGATTCTGAAAGCGCCATTCTAGCTTCTTGTTCTTTATCTGCACTGGTAAAATCGCTGTAATCTTTACGTGCTTCTACGTAAAGCACTGTGTTTGGGTCCCATACAAAATGCAAACCAACTACGACAAACTGACGTTTGAACTCATCGTTAGGATCGGCATTAAAGTTAGGTTGAATGACGTAGTCTTTACCGGCATCAAGCACGTTGTAAGAAATGAATGGGCGTAATCCATTGTCAAACTTGTAAGAAACTAAACTTTCAATACCATAGGCGTCTTTAATCAAACGACCAATATTGTCTGTGTCATGATTTTCTTGTCTGTTAACGTTTGCAGCAGCGTATAAGCCATTGCTATCGAAGTTACCCCAAGTGATACCCGCACCGTAGATAAGATCAACCGCAGTGGTTTGTTCGCCATTACCAAAACTCACATCAAACTCACCGCGGTTAACACCCGCAGTTAAGGTCAGCATATCAGTGGCTTTATAGGTCAGCGCGCCACCATAAGTATAATTGTATTCTACTTGTTGAGCTGCTTTATCACCGCTTTCCCAGTTCGCTTGACACTGAGCTTGTGAAATATCATCCGTTGTATCACAGGTATAAAAGCTGCTGTTTTTCAACTGAGCTTGAACTGCAAAGCTTACATCGCCAAATGCATTGCGATATTGAACTGTTTTATCACCACGACCAACACCGTTTACCGCGCCATCATCTTTATTATAAGTGTAAACACCTGCAGTGTTACCGTCCCACACAAAACCATAGTTAGTGTTGTAAACGACATCGTACCAAGCGCCCCACTGCTTACCAATAGTCAGTGTTCCGTAAGTGTCATGGGACAGACCAGCGTAACCTAAACGGTTATAAAAGAACTCTTCTTGAACAGATTCGAAGCGATTGTTATAGACGATGTCACTACTACCAACAGGATTCACACCCCATTCCAATTTAGCAAATGCTTTCCAACCGTCAGTCAACTCACGATTAAAACCAAAATTAATGCGAGATGCGCCGTTAACAACCTCTGTTTCCCCTTGAGTGTTGATCACGCGTGCATCAATAAAACCACCGATTTCTACGGCATTTTTATTATCTTTATAGATCTCGATAGCTGAGACTGATGGAACTAAAAAAATTGCTGCAAGCGCAGTTGCTACTAACGTCTTGTTCATTTGGTGCTTAACCTTTTTTGTTTATGTTCTGTCAACGTCATTCCGTTGTTATATTTCCTTACAATTTCCTCTTAAAGGGTAGCAAACTTTCAATATTCCCTCAAAGCTAAACCTAAAGAATATGTCGATTAACATCACAAAAACAAACCAGTTAACCTCTACAAAACAGGTTAAAACGCTACATTCGCCACCCTGCGCAACACATAAAGAACATTAAGAACACTATATTAACAGCAACTGCTTTGACGCAATATCCATGTAGTTTAGTTTCATTATCGAAAAAACAGGCTCGGCAATAGGGCCAATTTGCTTATCAATGTAGTATTGGTAATCAATTGGTGACGTTCTGTACAGTAAGGATTCCGGTCCATTTACAGTAACCAGATAATCAATCTGCGCCCCACGCTTGCCAAAAGAGGCATCTCCTGTTAAGCCGCATAATTGTTGAGCGACTTTAACATGGGGAGAAGATTTAGCCGTGTAATCTTCAATATTGCGTCGCATTCGTTTGCGAAATACCAAATCATCGTCCAACTCACCATCAAGCAGCTTTTCAAACACACTGGCCAAATAAACACGGATATCCCTTTGGTTAAACATCCGTTCATAGAGTGACTCTTGAACTTTGCGCGCTAAAGGGCTCCAATCACTGCGCACTTGCTCCATACCTTTAAAGGTAAGCTCAAGTTCATCGCTCGCATTACGCCACGCGCCAACATAACGTTTTTTACTGCCTTCTAACGACCCTCTTAAGGTCGGCATAAAAAACTGCTCATAGTGGCGTTCAAACTGTAACTCGAGAAAACTCTCAACTTGATGATCTTCACCGATCTTAGCCTGCCACTTAGCATTAATTTCCCGCGCCAGAGTGTTACCTAAGGCGTTAATGTCTGAGAGATCAGGCTCGCTGCCAAGCCAGACAAAGGTCGAATCCGTATCGCCGTAAATCACTTGATAGCCCATCTCTTCTATCCATGCGCGGGTTTGTTTCATGATTTGATGGCCGCGCATAGTGATCGAACTTGCTAACTTAGCATCATGGAAAACACAACCTTGAGAACCTAAAACCCCATACAACGAGTTCATGATAATTTTTATCGCTTGGGATAAAGGCGCATTGTGCTCACGTTTGGCCTTTTCGCGCTGCTCAGATAATGTTTGGATAAGCTTAGGTAAAATGGGCTGTTGCCGACTGAAACGGCCACCGAGAAACCCCGCAACACAGTCAGACTCGGGCAATTGCAAACCTTCAATTAATCCCTTAGGGTCAATCAAAAAGGTACGAATAATGGAGGGATATAGACTTTTAAAATCGAACACTAAAATATGCTTATAAAGTCCCGGCACAGAATCCATCACATAGCCACCGGGGCTTTCGATCCCATCACTCGCAGGAGCATCGGGTGCGACGTAACCTGCTCGATGTAAATGTGGTAAATACAAATGATTAAATGCCGCCACCGAAGCCCCTACCCGCCCCAGTTCTAAACCTGTCAGTTCGGCACGCGCGAGGGCAAAATCCCACAATTGAGTGTGAGTAAAAATATCCCACACTAGGCGGCTATCGGTAAGATTGTAATGCGCTAAGGCTTGTTTATCGGTCTTAAACAGCTGATCAATTTCTTCAACGCGATTATCCACGTTATGAATGGCCTTGCCTTCACCCAATAATTTCCGTGACACAAATTCTAACGAGAACCGCTCAAAATGATAGAAAGCGGCTTTGAGCCAATCAATACCATCAAGCACCACTCGGCCCGGTAAAACTAAGGTTTCTGGCCGAAATTTATTGTCAACTTTCCACTCAAGCTTTGCCCCTCCGCGGCCAATGGTGAGCGGAATACGGTGTAATAATGCCCGGCGTGACAAGAGTGCGAGGTCAAAACTCACCACTGACCAACCTATGACAAAGTCAGGATCAAACTCATGGAACCACGCGATTAATCGATGAATGAGTGCAGCCTCATCGGCCACCCATTCAATATATTCGGGAGAGTTTGATTCAGCCTCACCCACCATAATCACTTTTTCATAAGTCTGCTTGAGACTGTCTTGCTCTTCGTCTCGGCCACTGTATTGACCATATAGTGCAACTGAATAGAGTAAACCTTCAAAGCTGCATTCAAAATCCAGTGAAATACAGCGCAAATGTACAGCCGTTAAAGGGGCAATACTCTTAGCCCGCTCGGCGATAAACACGGGCAGCGAGTTAGCCTCAAGACTGTCGCTAGTCGGCGCGTGTATGTTACTCGTCGCAGAGAAATGCCCTAAAAATGCCACATCCAGCGCCACAAACCGCTCGATTAAATAACGCTGTTCGGGGCGAATGTCGGCTTCAAATAAAGGGATGTCGGCATCTTTAGCGATGCGCTGTAAGGTACGTAAACTATTGCTAGATTTAGCATAAACACCACTAACCGCACCGCCTTTAAAGCTTTTGAGTGCTAACGGTACAAACCGCAATGCTTGACCCGGCGTTTGCAACTGCAAAGCCGTGACATCAGTTTGATGACAAAAACAAATGTGTTCAGTGCCTTGCACTTCCACCAGCACAGGGCCTTGGGCGGTAGCCAGATAATACTGCAACACTAAACTCCCATGACGATGAATCGCATGGCGTGTTAAGACTCGACCTTGTACACTAACGGCCGCGGTAGCCTCTGACTTCATCGCATGGGTTCCCAAATCGCATAGCTAGTCAATTTAGATGGTTCCTCAATTTAAATGCCGCCAAATGGCAGAAAAGTTTCTTAGGCTATGCAATCACTGTTATTATGTACAGCATTAATTCGATAAAGTAGTGACGCATGTTACCTGACAATGTAAAAACCCAGATCCGCGCCATCTATAAGGATATTGCTACCGCCTTGCCTAATTTTAGACCGCGCCGCGAACAAAACTATATGGTGGCGGAAATCTCTAAGACCCTCGCCGGCGACTATGATAAAGATAGGCGCATCATAGTGGTCGAAGCAGGCACTGGGATCGGTAAATCATTGTCTTATATCCTCGGTACCATTCCACTGGCATTAGCGAGCAAGAAAAAGGTCTGCATCGCTACCGCAACCGTCGCTTTGCAGGAGCAATTACTGCATAAAGACTTGCCCTTCTTCCTTGAGCAATCCGGCTTAAATTTCCGCTTTGGCTTAGTTAAAGGTCGACAACGTTATGTGTGTCTATCGAAACTGGCGATGCTCATCGGTGACGACAACAGTACACAAATGGCCATGTGGCAAACTAAACCAGACAATAGCCAAGTGGCTATGATGCACGGCCTATTAAAAGACTATAACGAAGGTCGCTGGAACGGCGAAATCGACACCTTAGCCGTGCCGCTGCCCGATCACCTGTGGCAACAAATCGCCTGCGACAAACACAGCTGTCATCGCCAAGTCGCCAGCCACAGAAATTGCCCGTTCCATAAAGCCCGCGAAGATGTCGATACTTGGGACGTGCTCATAGCCAACCACAGCTTGTTATTCGCCGATTTAGAATTAGGCGGCGGCGTGATTTTGCCCGATCCCGAAGACGTGTTTTATGTTATCGATGAGGCACATCACTTACCGATTGTGGCGCGGGATTTCTCCAGTGCACAGGCCACGCTGAGGGGCGCCTGCGACTGGCTCGAAAAAATTGGTAAAACCTGCGCTAAGTTACAAAACCAAATAAAGAGCAACAATATCATTGCCCCCGCGCAGGCGATGCAAGATCATTTAGGCGATCTTATCAGCCAGCTCAATCAAGTGGCCCACTACTGCGATACCCAGACCAAACACTTTGCCAATCCTGAAAACCGTCTGCGTTTTGAGCACGGCAAACTGCCGGACTCATTACTCATTCTCGCCGAAAACCTCGCTGTTACCTCTAATCTAGCCCTCAAACAGTTTAATAAAATGCTGTCACTGCTGGCCGAGGCGATTAAAGATGGCGATATTCCTAAACATCAATCCGAAGCGCTATTGGCCGAAACCGGATTTATGCTGCAAAGGCTCGAAAACCTGCAGAAATTGTGGAGGATGATGGCCAAGGAAGATAAACATAAAGGTGCACCTATGGCGCGCTGGGTTGAGCTCATCACAGGTAAACAAGTGGATTATCTGTTTAGCGCCTCACCTATCGAAGTCGGCTTTATGCTGGAATCCATGCTGTGGCAAAAGGCCGCAGGCGTAGTCTTATGTAGCGCCACGCTGCGCGCACTCAATAACTTCGACCATTTCGTACATCAGGTGGGGTTATCACTCAACGATGGCAGTCGTTATTTAGCCTTACAATCGCCCTTCGATTACCCCAATAATGCGACTCTTTATTTACCCAAAATGCGCACTGAGCCGACGGATGATGCCTATACGGCTGAACTTGCCGAACAAATCATCACCCTTATTGAAGGCGAAATGGCAACCTTAGTGCTATTCGCCTCCTACTGGCAGATGGAAAAAGTGGTTGAATTACTTGAAGGTAAACTCACCACTGAACTACTTATTCAAGGCAATGCGCCACGGCAACAATTATTAGAAAATCATAAAGCTAAATGCGATAAGGGCGAACCAAGCATCTTGTTTGGCACCGGCAGTTTTTCTGAAGGTCTCGACTTGCCCGGCGATTATCTGACTAACTTGATCGTCACTAAACTGCCCTTTGCCGTACCAACCTCGCCCGTTGAGCAAGCGCATGCAGAATATGTCAAAGTCAAAGGCGGTAATCCCTTCTTACAACTAACGATTCCAGATGCTTCACGTAAGCTTATTCAAAGTTGTGGTAGATTACTGCGTAAAGAGCAAGATTATGGCCGAGTGACCATTTTAGATAGGCGGTTAGTTACTAAACGCTATGGCAAGTCCTTACTGGACGCCTTACCGCCCTTTAGACGTGTTATAGAGTAGGATTAAAATTTGGAGTTGTTACTCGAGCCCAGTCATTGGGCCCTGTTGGCAGTCATAGGTCTTATCGCTGGATTCATTGATGCCGTCGTGGGTGGCGGTGGCCTATTGTCAATCCCCGCACTGTTAACCTTAGGCATTGCGCCGCATACCGTATTAGGCACCAATAAGTTAGCCGCAAGCTTTGGCTCTTTTATGGCGGCTTGGACCTATTATCGCAAGCACCTCTTTAAACCCTCGTTTTGGTACATGGCTTTTATCGCCACCTTTATCGGCGCGGTATTGGGCAGTTTCTTAGTCTATTTAGTCGATACTCAATGGCTCGAAAAGGTCCTACCCTTGCTGATCATTGGCATCGCCATTTACAGTTTAGTCAGCCCCAATGCGATGTCAGACGTTAACTGCCAAGCACCAACCAGCAAGCCGCCAGCCAAGCAACAATGGCTACAGGGACTGGCTTTAGGCACTTATGATGGTTTTGCAGGCCCAGGCATTGGTGCATTTTGGACCGTCACATCAGGCTCTTTGTATAAACTGCCTTTACTGCACAGTTGTGGCCTTGCCCGTGCGATGACTTTTACCAGCAACTTGACCGCATTGACTATCTTTGGCTGGCTTGGGCAGGTAGAGTGGCAAATAGGTTTGTGGATGGGATTGTGCATGATGTTAGGCTCATTTATCGGCGCCCGCTGTGCGATTAAATTTGGCATGCCCTTTATCCGCCCACTGTTTATTTTGATCGTGCTAATGATTGCAGCGAATTTGGCATGGAGCGCATGGTTGTGAACACCCAACAATTAATGGTGATGCTGAAGAATCAGCTTAAAGCCTTAGAACAAGAAGTGCTGCAACACGATAATCGACTCGCGCCGCCGCAGCGCAAACTCCTGCAAGAAACGGAGCGTTTTAATCACTCGCTGTTTGTCCAACACGGCGCCCAACTCGGCCCCTGTATTGAACAAATTCGTAGCAGTATTATGCAGCTCGAAAAACAAATTAAGCTTAAACTCGCCCCCCAGACCATTGCCCTGAGCTGTGAGCGGATCCAAGATAGATTTACCGCAGTCAAACGAGCCTTGCTGACCACTTCTATCGACATTAAGTCTAAAACTCAGCAGCGCGCCAGTAGCCGTGCCCGTTTTGCACAGCGCCAGAATCAGTCTCACCAAGCCAGTGGTTTCGATTGGATCGCCAATAACGTGATGCAAAATAGTCATGAGATCTACGAAGAATTGAACAAACATCTTAATTGGGCGAAAAAATTTGAACAAAAAATTGAAGAAATGGAATCAAAACTTGAAAACTGTCATAGTGCTGACAAAATAAAATTGCAAAATGACATCCTTTTGATGCATCGTCGTCTAGGGAAATGCAGGCAAGCTATTAGTTATATAGAAGATCGCATTCAAATATTCGAACGCCCGTATCAGAGTAATAACCGTTAAGGAGTAACAATGAAATCACTTTTGCCAATTAGCAGCCTGCTAGTATTACTCGGATCTGCCTCAGCCTTCGCTGCAGATCTGAACATTCCTATGTCATTTGAGTACCTTGCTCTTGATGGTAGAAAAGTCGAGTCAAGCGTATTCAACCATAAAAGCAGCTTAGAATTGGCCCCCGGCACTCACAAAATCGCCATTCGTTATCATGAAATGGTAGAGGATGATTTTAGTGACAGCCAAACCTTTGTTAAGTCAGCACCTTTCATCGTTACTTTAGATGTTGATGGCGACCATCAATATTACCTGCAAGCGGCCGAAGGTGAAGTCGTTAAAAAGCCTAAAGTTTACGCGCAAAACCCACAAATCAAATTAACCCGTAGTGACAAAGGCAGCGTCAATTACCAAGTGGTGAATACCAATTTAGAAGAAGAAAGCTTCGTCTCTCGCCTTTTCAGTGGTAATCAAGCCGTTGACGTATCCGGTACTGCCGCAGCAGCAACCGGTGCCGCAGGTGCAGTAGTAGCCGTTGCACCAGCACCCGTGGCAACAACATCGGCGACCGTTAGCGCGACGTCACTCACTGCCCCCGTAGACACCTCTAAAGCGACAGCCGCTAATCCACAACAAATGTTGCAATACTGGTGGCTACAAGCGGATGAGAAAACACGTAAAGAATTTATGAGCTGGGCAATTTCACAGCTGTAACGACTTGAGATAACGAGGTTTAGTCAATATTGACTCTGATCCCACTGGTTTATCACGCCAGCTATTCCAAGCTGGCGCTTCCTCCCCATCACAGATTTCCCACCACTAAATACGCACATTTACGGCAGTACTTACTCGATAACCACATTGCCACGACTGCACAATTCCACGCACCAACGGCCATGAATGCAGAAGATGTAATACAAGTGCATCAACGCGAATATGTAGAGCAATTTATCGCGGGAACCTTGCCAACAGCGGCGCTAAGACGGATTGGTTTCCCGTGGAGTGAAGCCTTAGTTGAGCGTACCTTGCATTCTGTAGCAGGCACCACACTCACAGCTTCATTAGCCATAAATCAGGGTATTGCCCTGCATCTCACGGGTGGCTACCATCACGCCCATTACAATTTTGGCAGCGGCTATTGTATTTTCAACGACCTTATCCTCGCGGCCAGAAATGCCATCGCGAGCCAGCAAGTACACAAGGTACTGATTTTTGATTGCGATGTGCATCAAGGTGACGGCAGTGCAACCCTTAGCCACCAACATCAAGGGATCATCAGTTGCTCGATTCACTGCAAAGAGAATTTCCCGAGTCGTAAGCAGTATTCCCACCATGATATTGAACTAACCAAAGGCAGCGATGACAATCTGTATCTCGAAACCGTGGAGCAGACACTCGCCCTCCTTATCCGAATCCATCAACCAGATCTGATTCTTTATGATGCTGGGGTCGATATTCATCAAAATGACGATCTTGGCTTGCTCAATATCAGTCAAGAAGGACTGTTCAGACGGGATTTAACTGTGTTATCAATGGCACAATCGGAAAATATTCCAATTGCAGCCGTGATAGGCGGCGGCTACAGCAGAGACGCACTACAATTAAGCCAAAGACACAGCCAACTTTTTATTGCGGCAAATCATTTGTGGTAGCAAACTCAATGAAAACCGTCATGGAGCATAACAATGCAACTCGAAATCCGTAATTACTACGAAGTTCTTTTAATGGAAATATTGTCAGATGAAGGACTTATGGACGAGCTTCCTGAAGACTATCTCGCCGACTTATGTTGCGTGACCTTAAATCAACTGCCAGTCCGCTACATACGCCACCTTGTCGATACTTACTTCTTTGAAGACTATAACGAGCTGCAGGAATTAAAGCGTGAGATCCAAACCGCACTCGAAAAGTCCCGCGCCTTTCTTAAACAAAATCTGCAAAAAAGATTACAGGAAGAAGCCGAAGCAAATCGCTAATCTTGCTAAGAGTTACTATTGAGAGCATTTTTAGCCGTTGCAGTGGCAAGAACAGAGGCAGGTAATGGATTATCTCATTGTGCAGAAATATTAATGCTATAAATGATTAACGGCAGAAAACGGAAATAGCCTGTAAGCTAATATATTGAATAATATAAATTGAGTAGATATAGAGAAGTACAACGGAAATAAACAGAGGGAAAGTTGAATTGGAGGTTCCCCTAGAGCCGACACCCCGGCACACGAGTCGCTTGCTGCGGTTGCTCCCTTCCGGGCCTGGCCGAGTTCACAAGTTATCATTGCGGGGGGACCCTAGGGTCACCATAACTTCGAGCATTGCTTTGAAAGATATAAACCAAAGTGCTTGCTTGAACGCCGAGGATTATCCCCCATGCCTCCTATGGGATCAAGCGCTAATCGACAAGATCTCTTAATATCCCGCCTAACTGCACAATCTATAAGCAAGTGAAGTGATTGAAATGATAAAAGCCTGCAAATGCAGACTTTTATATATGTTTTATTGGATCTCTTATCATAAAAATCAGCAGGCTACAGCGCAATCATCGCCAAAGGTGGTTACAACTTGATCAAATGGCGATTTTGCTCAATTATCTTAGCCCCAACACCAGAGACATTGGCTAAGTCATCTATAGCATTGAACTTACCATTTTTAGTGCGATAGTCGACAATCGCTTGAGCCTTTGCGGCACCAATCCCTTTGAGCACGAGTAACTGCTCGGCTGAAGCGGTATTGATGTTGACTTGAGCGGCATCTGGCATAGCTTTCTTCACATCCGATGCCATTTCACCTGCTTCAGTTTTAGCCTGTACTTTCACGGCGGCCTTGGTTGGGGTTTCTGTTGCGATTGCTAGGCTTGCCAAAAAAGCCGTTAATGCTATAGCACTCATAAAAGCAGGTATACGATTTGTGGTTTTCATAACAATTCCTCTATTCCATGATTTGCGGCCTTTCGTCCTACTTCCGTGGCCTCAAATCAAAAATAGTCTAAGCTGTCCCGAAATACCAAATCGGCGTCATAAATATTCACTATCGCTAAACTTCTGTCTTCAGCTCAATGAGCCAGTGCTTGACTATGATAAAAAGATGCAAAAAGCATCCTTTTATCATTCAAATAGCTAACGGTCTTTAAAATAACAACATTCATTAAGCTAATCGAGCTAGCGCTTGGTTCAAGTCGGCGATGATGTCGTCACAATCTTCTAAACCAATAGAGATCCGCAGCAAATTATCACCAATCCCAGCGGCAGCCCTTGCCTCTGGCGTATAAGGTGAATGCGTCATCGATGCAGGATGTTGAATCAGGGATTCAGCATCACCTAGACTCACCGCAATTGAGAACAACTTTAGATATCCGACAAAGGCCATGGCTTCTTCTAAATTTGCCGCCAGTTCAAACGCGATCACCCCGCCGGCACGTTTCATCTGCTGACCAATAAATTTATGCCCTGGGTGAGAGGCAAGTCCGGGATAATACACCCGGTTAATACTGGGATGTTCGGCCAAAAACTCGGCCACTCGCTGGGCACTATCGCAATGGCGCTGTAAACGTACATCTAAGGTTTTAAGGCCGCGCAAGATCAGCCAAGCATCATGTGGCGATATCACAGCGCCAATATCTTTTAAGATTTCATACTTCACTTTATGGAGCTGTTCTTCGCTGCCACACACTATCCCCGCAATCACATCGCCATGACCATTCAGATATTTAGTCGCACTGTGGATCACCAAATCGATACCAAAATCCAGCGGTCTCTGCAGTAATGGCGTCATAAAAGTGTTATCGATAATACTGACCAACTGATGACGTTTGGCAATAGTCGCAATTGCTGCCAAATCAAACACCTGTAAATGGGGATTCACTGGGGTTTCACAGAAAATGACCTTAGTATTGGATTTAATCGCCGCTTCTATTTCTGCTACCGATGAAAAGTCCACTAGGGACACTTCAATACCAAAGCGAGCGAACTGAGTCGTCATTAGCGCATAAGTACAACCGTATACGGCATTGGATGCCACTAAGTGATCGCCCATCTGCAAGTTAGCCAGTAATGCGGCGGATACTGCGCCCATACCAGATGCGGTTGCAGCGGCGGCCTCTGCACCTTCTAAAATCGCCATTTTACGTTCAAGCTCGGCGGTTGTCGGATTACCTAAGCGCGTGTAAATATACCCCGGCTCATTACCCGCAAATCGCTCACCACCTTGCTGTGCGGACTCAAACACAAAAGTCGCACTTTGATATAGCGGCGTCACTAAGGCGCCAAAGGCCTCACGCTCATGGCCGCCATGAATAACCTGTGTTGCCGCTTTCCACATCTTGCCTGACTCATCTTGCATACCTAGCTCCTTGTAATTGGCATTGAACTGATCCCTTCTTGATTGATTGTTCGTTTGGGATGCTCAATACCTGCGTTATGGACTATTCAATGGATAACACTAGCCCTATCGAATAAGCCCTACCATAACGCGGCCAAGCACTTAAGCCAGTAGTGTGGCGAAAATAGCAGCGCGCAAAGTGTAATTAACTTGTTACATAGCACTTTTCAGCCGCACTTGGTCATACTCGGTACCTGCAAAAAATCATAAAAAAATGCGCTAAGGAACAAGTCCATTAGCGCATCTACTTTCGCCCGATTTAAATCGGTTAATTGTTTGATATTAAATAATATCTACTCTTTAGATTTATCTTTAGCTGACAGAGGTACTTTGTCATCAACATCGGCGAACTGGCCTTTTAATGCGTCGCGGCCTTCCTTGGTAAACAGCTTGCCTGAAAACTGCTTCAGTTCGATCAACAATTCCTGATGCACTTTAGACAATTTAGGCCTTTGCTCTTCCCTAAACACAATCGGCCGACACAGCGCCATGGCTTGATATCCAAGGCGCGCCGTTAACATGCCGCCCCCTAAACCTTGCGCCAAACGAGCAGACAATTTACCTGTCATTTCAACCGATAACAGCTGTGTTCCTAAATCGGTAACTAACTCACTGGTACCCGCATAAATAATATTGATGATGATACTGCGGATAAGTTTAATTCGGCTCCAGTAACCCAGTTCTATGCCATAACAGCGGGCGACATCACGCAACATACGTTGATTACGCCAGAGGATAATCGCCATATCGAGCACTGCTAACGGACTCGCCGCCAGTAGCACTGCCGACTCAGCCGCATAGCGTCGCACGACTTTTTTGGCCAGTTCATCTCGCTCCGTCAGCACTAAGTCCTCGAATAACAAGACTTTCTCGGCATCATTATGTTCATCTTTTAATGAGCTGCGAAGTTGCTGCAAACCTTGGCTGTCTTCATAGTGGCAAACGATATTATCGATAAAGCTGTCTGCTTCACCCATTTGCATGCTCTGCGCTAGCCTTGCACCTGTTTCTTGAGTATCGGCGACCTGTTTGAGTCGCTTGAGCTTACGGTATTCACTGACTGCGCCCGCCAATGCCCACGCACTGACCACCCCAAGCACAACACCATAAAAACTAAACAACCAAGGGTTCTCAAGCCAAGCATCCCTCAATCCTAATCCCGTTTGAACTACCACGAGCAGCAATAAACTCACAGCTGCTAGACGAGCGAGCCAAGACCAACGGCGTGATTTTACAAGTTGAGGCGATACCGATTTAGCATCGATCATTTTTGGATGGGATGACAGCGTTTCATCCATCAATTCCTCAATATCAGCAGCCACTTCTTGCACTGGCGTATGCGGATCAAAGGCTTTCGCCCCTTTGAGCTCCTCTTTGCTGGGTTTGAGCTCCACGACTTCTGGGTCAAACAGCTGCTGCTTTTTCAGCGCCTTATGCTCAAAGGAGTGTACAGAGGAATTAGAGGCCTGCTCATTTGGATTATCAGATAGCTTTAACGTCATTCCAACTTATCTCCCAGTAAGTACTGCAGCAGATGATCGAGACGAATATGGTCAAAATGCACTTGAGAAGGGTCAACATTAACATTGCTCGGCGGCGCGAACCCAACAAAATTAAACCCTTGTTCACGCCAAAAATGCGCGTCAGGTAAGCGAGTGGGCACTTCGCCGGGAAACAAGGTCAGGGCTTTACCATTGAGTCCCATCCCCTGCACGACTTCGACCTCACCGTCTTGAGTTGTCACCATGCCATGGCGAGTCGCCTTGATGGCGCTAATCGCCATCGTCTCCACTTTACAACCATCGAAACTGGCAAAATGCTGGCTGTGTTTCAACATATCGGTCAGCAGGGACAAAACATGGCTCTGCTGATCGCGAGTCACATGGTCAACCTTGCTCGCGGCAAACAACAAACGGTCGATGCGGGGGGCAAATAAACGCCGTAAATAACTCGATTGGCCAAACTGAAAGCTTTCCATAATGGCATTGAGCGCCGCGCCCATATCCTCAAATTGCTTTTTACCGCGATTCAACGCACTAAAACAGTCAACGAGTACTAACTGCCGATCAAAACCGGCAAAGTGGTTTTTATAGAAAGGCTTAACCACTTTAGCCACGTATTCTTGATAACGTTTTTCAAGTACATGGAATCCACTGTGTTTATCGCTTTGCGAAAGCTCAGCAAACTTTTCATCATTAACCAATAACAGGGGGAAAAAAGCCAATAAGGGAGCACCCTGCCATTCACCTGGCAATAACATACGCCCAGGTTGCGCTTGGTAATAACCTTGCACGTGCACTAAATCATTGAGTAATAGCTGATATTGATCGGCAATCTGCTTTAATTGCTGCTCATCGGCGCTGGCGGCTAAATCCAATAAAATCAAAGATTGTTCAAACTCAGCATACAAGGGTGAGCTTTTAAGATTCTCGATGCGAACTTGTTGAGCGCGACACCAGGTTACAAAGTCTTGGCGCAACATAGGTAAATCGAGTAACCATTCGCCAGGATAATCGACTATGTCTAAATACAAGGTGGCGGTATCAGAAAACTTTGCCAGTAAGCCCTTCTTAGGTTGGTATTTAATCGCCAATCGTAACTCAGAAATAGTACGAGTGGAGGCAGGCCAGGTCGCAGGTTCGGAAGTGAGCGCTAACATGGCGCCTTGATAATCAAAACTGGCGATTTCAAGATCCGGCTGCATGGCACGCTTAACACCGAGTAAACGCTGATCGCGGCTCACCTGCCACAGTGGCAAAGCACTGTTGTTGCGGGCATGGGGTAACGTTGAGACAGGTCCAGAATTGAGTAACTGATTGACTAACCCCGTAATAAACGCTGTTTTTCCTGCACCAGAAAGCCCAGTCACGGCCAAACGTAAATGCCGGTCCGCGGTGCGATGTAACAGGGATTGGCCCTTTTGGGTTAATTTATGGAGCGAGGCATCAAGCATTCCCATAGAGACTTCCCTTATGTCGAATGATGTTAACTTATGTCAAGTGATGTTGACTATACACTGGAATGGAGCAGAGATTAAGCAACAAGGGCGGACATGGCCGCCCTTTAAAAGGGTTACAAACTATTGATTTGTCTTTTTAAATCAAAGTTGTCAGAGGTGACATGGCGTTCTAAATTTTGTAGCCTGACTTCCAGACTTCGAAATTGACGACTCACGTCGCTTAGCGCTTGCTTTGCGGGTTCTCCCGACTGCCACGGCTTCTTCTTCACCTCGATATCGTCTCTATCGTAATGCTTTTGCGGCTTGATGTCTAAAATCACCCACAAAGCGACATAGATGATAAATACCACACCTGAGCCGCCGAGTAAGAAGATAGACACAGTCAGCACTCGCACTAACCAAGTTTCAATCGCAAAGTACTCGGCAATCCCTGCACATACACCTGCTATTTTGCCTGACTGGGGAATGCGGTACAAAGAACGGCCATTAGATCCTCTCATGTTTCCCCCTCCATTCGGGCGATTCTGTATCCAGAATGGCCTCTAAGGTCTCGATACGCGCCGCCATTTTATCGGCCTTGGATATCAAATCATTGAGTTGTGAAAACTCTTCCTCAGTGAGTCCCTGGCTCACTTGTCGCTTACTGCGATAATGAAGAACTAACCATATTGGCGCGACTATCACCATGAAAATAATAATCGGCGCCATTAGCACGTCCATATCCATAACTCACCTCTGAATTGTTATTCTTTTGACTTAGTTGGCGCTTTACCTTTTACCTTGGCTTTGAGCGCTGCCAGTTCTGCATTCACAGAATCTTCCGCTTCTAGCGCCGCAAACTCATCGGCTAAGGTCTTCTTGCTGCCAAGATCGTAAGATTCAACTTGGGCTTCTAAGCCTTCGACACGGCGCTCATATTGCTCAAACTTGAGCATAGCATTGTCGATCTTGCTTGAATCTAGCTGCTTTTTCACTTCTAAGCGTGATGACGCTGTTTGAGTGCGCAAAATAATGGTCTTTTGACGCGCTTTTGCATCGAGCAGCTTTTCTTGCAACATGCCCACTTCATCTTTCAAGCGTGCGATATGTTCATCGATGACGGCTAACTCTTGATTCAGCGTATCTGCTAAACCGGTCGCTTTTTGTTTTTCAACTAAAGCGGCTTTCGCTAAGTCTTCACGGTCTTTCGACAGTGCCAGTTCAGCCTTATCTTGCCAATCTTGCACTTGCTCTAACACGCGGTTGATACGACGTTGCAGCTCTTTCTTTTCAGCTAACACTTTAGCTGAGGTAGAACGCACTTCAACGAGTGTGTCTTCCATTTCTTGGATAATCAGTCGAACCATTTTTTCTGGGTCTTCGGCTTTATCCAGCAATGCGCTGATATTAGAGTTAATGATATCGGCGAAACGAGAGAAAATTCCCATAATCCTATCCTCAAATTGATGTTGGTCTCGTACAAGGTAATACACTAACCGTGCCAACTTTTACTTCTTATTTAAATACAGCAACTTAAACAAAATATTAACTTTTACTTCCTTTTACGCTTCAAGCCACTTATTATCATTTTCACCAAATTTTAGCGCGAAAGACTAAAAAATATCGTGGATAATAAATTTCAGCAAGACAACCTTATCGGTCAATCTAACGCCCTACTCGAAGTGTTAGAACATGTGTCGCAAATAGCGCCTCTGTCTAAACCCGTACTGATTATTGGTGAACGTGGCACTGGTAAAGAGCTTATTGCCGAACGCTTACATTATCTGTCTAAGCGCTGGGATCAAAGTTTTATTAAGCTAAACTGTTCATCTTTGAGTGAAAATTTACTCGAGAGTGAGTTATTTGGCCATGAGTCAGGAGCCTTTACTGGCGCCAAAGGCAAACACGAAGGCCGCTTTGAGCGCGCCGACGGCGGCACCTTATTCCTCGACGAATTAGCCAACACCTCAGGACTTATCCAAGAAAAGCTTCTGCGTGTCATTGAATATGGCGAATTTGAGCGGGTCGGCGGCAGCAAAACGGTGCAGGCTGATGTTCGTTTAATCTGCGCCGCCAACGAAGATTTACCATCACTTGCTGACGCAGGCGAATTTCGTGCCGACTTGCTCGATAGACTCGCCTTCGATGTAATTACTCTGCCACCACTGCGTTGCCGCCCAGAAGACATAATGACGCTGGCGGAATATTTCGCCGTTGGCATGGCGCGCCAATTAAAGCTGCAGCTATTCAGCGGTTTCAGCGCCCATGCGGTCGAGCAATTAATGACCCACGACTGGCCGGGTAATATCCGTGAACTTAAAAACGTAGTCGAGCGCAGCGTTTACCGTAATGGTGGTGAAAATAGACCCATCGATCATATTACCCTCGATCCCTTTGCTTCACCGTATCGGCCCCAAACGCGGATCAAGACTCGCGAACGCCAAATCACCTCAGTCGCGCCAACAACTGTTGCCAGTACGTCACAATCTGCGCCGATACTTGAGGCTGAAGTACAAGTCAATACTGAGTATTCAACGAATTGCTTTAATTTTCCGCTGGATTTTAAAGAGCAAACTGAGAAGTACGAAATGGATCTGATCCAGCAGGCACTTTCAAACAGCCAATATAACCAAAAGAAAACCGCCGACATGCTCGGATTAAGCTACCACCAACTGCGTGGCATCCTTAAAAAGTACAATTTACTTGATAAAGCATAAGCAGATTGCCCACGGGGGAGATGCACTGCTAAAATAGCCGTTCATAGTCGATAAAATAATGATTTATAAATGAGTGTGCTAATTAGACGCCTGTGCCTAACAACTGCAGTTTCTTGCATGAGTTGGTTGTTGGTCGCGTGTGGCCCCCAACGACTCCCTTCTGGTTTGGTGTATTGCTCCGAAGGGAACCCTGAGTCTTTTAATCCACAATTGGTGACATCTGGCACGACAATCGATGCCACCTCACATCAAATTTATAGTCGCCTAGTGGATTATGACACCCAGTCAGGCAAGCTTGTCCCTGCCTTGGCGACGAGTTGGGCCATGTCTGATGATGGCTTAAGCTATCGCTTCACTCTCAGGGAAAACGTGCAGTTCCAGCATTCAAAGCGTTTTTACCCAACTCGCCCCTTTAATGCCGACGATGTGTTGCTCTCCTTTAATCGTATTATCGATACCCAACATCCTTATCATTTTGTCTCCCGCACGGGTTATCCCTTCTTCCAAAGTATTGGCTTTTCTCAGCAAGTTAAAGGGATAGAGAAGATAAACGATCATGAAGTGGTCTTTTACTTAACCCGCAAAGACGCTTCTTTTCTGTCGAATTTAGCCACCGACTTTGCGGTGATCTTATCCAACGAATACGCGCAGCAGCAGTTAGCTTTAGGTCATCCTGAAAACGTCGACCACTTTGCCATTGGTACAGGACCGTTCACCTTAGTGCAATACGCTAAAAACGAATATATCCGCTATCGCCGTAATCCCGATTTTTGGGGAGAGCCAGCAAAAATCGATATGCTGGTATTTGATATCACGCCCAAAAGTACAGTTAGGCTCGCTAAGCTTATCGCGGGGGATTGCAGCGTTTCTGCGCTGCCCAAAGCAGGTGAACTGCCTGTTATCAAACAGCATCAAGAATTAAACATCGAATCACAACCAGGTCTTAACGTAGCATTTTGGGCCTTTAATACACAAAAGCCACCGTTAGATGATGTTCGCGTACGTCGTGCACTTGCCTATGCTGTTGATAAACAAAATATCCTGCGAGCGGTTTATCAAAATACTGCCATTGAAGCCACCGGCGTTCTGCCACCAGCATCATGGGCCTACGAAAATAACAAAGGACTTGTCGATTACAATCCGCAAAAAGCACGCGACCTATTAAAAGAAGCTGGTATAAAAAATCTCAGCATCAATATTTGGGCCATACCGGTTGCCCGCGCTTATAACCCCAATTCGTTGAAAACGGCCGAATTAATTCAATCCGATTTAGCAAACATCGGCGTAAAAGTGAATATCGTCAGTTACGATTGGAGCGTATTTAATCAGAGACTGAGCCGCGACGACTATGATTCTGTGCTGATTGGCTGGAATGCTGATAACAGCGATCCCGATAACTTTTTTAATCCGCTGCTGAGCTGCGCAGCAATGCAATCAAACAACAATCGTTCTCGCTGGTGTAACCCTGAGTTTGATGCCATCTTAAACAGCGCAAGGGAAGTATCAGATCAAGCGGAACGTAAAGTGATTTATCAACAAGCAGAAGCCTTTTTAGCTGAACAAGTACCTATGCTGAGTCTGGCCCATGCCAAACGTGTGGCATTAACTCGCAGTGATATCAAGGATATGCAGCTTACGCCTTTTGGTGGGATTTCCTTCACCCATACTAGCCAAGCACCACAGGAGGCGAATTAATGTTTACATACCTACTGCGTCGCCTCAATTTATTTCTTGCTACTTCGTTAGTCATGGTGGGTGTCTTATTTTACGCTACAGGCTTGTTTCCAGTTGAGCGCACCTATGCACTCACTGGCATACATACACCGACGGCGCCCCAACTGGTTCAAATAGAACAAGACTACAAATTAGATAAAAACCAAGCGTGGCAATTTATCGCTTACCTACAACAAAGGCTTAGCGGTAATTTAGGGATTTCAGTCACGTCACATCAAGAAGTCGCCGAAGAACTCAGTGCCGTCCTGCCCGCCTCCTTCGAACTTGCTGTGATGGCGGGCATTATCGCAATTTGCTTGGGCGTGCCCTTAGGCGTGCTCGCCTCCCAGAGTCAACATAAGCTCACCCAAAATACCATTATGGCGATTACCCTAACGGGCTACTCTGTACCCGTATTCTGGTTAGGCCTTTATCTTTCGCTTTGGTTTGGCGTCGATCTTGGTTGGTTACCAATTTCGGGACAGATCAATTTGCTCTATGAAATCAAGCCTGTCACAGGCTTTATGCTAGTGGATACCTTGTTGTCAGAGTCTGAATACGGCATGTCGGCATTTAAAGATGCCCTGCTGCATATCATTTTGCCTGCCACAACACTGGCCGTATTACCTTTTACTGTAGTGGTTCGTAGCACCCGTTCGGCAATGGTGAATGTGATGAATCAAACCTTCATTCGCGCCGCCGAAGCCAGAGGCATGCATACTGGCACGATTATACTACGCCACGCCCTGCCCAATGCGCTGATCCCCGTACTTAAACATTTAGGGCTAATGCTTGGCTCATTTGCCAGTTATGCCATAGTGGTTGAAATGATTTTCTCTTGGCCTGGTGTAGGATCTTGGCTGGTTTCAGGGATTTACCAACGGGACTATACTGTTATCCAAGGTGGGATTTTGGCCGTTGCCCTATTGATTATCTTCCTAAGTATCTTGATTGAAGTGCTGCACACAGCCTTTAATCCACTGAGCAGAAAAGACCTTTATGCCACCAGTTAAAATTTATCAAGAAGATCAAATTGCCTCTCCGACTATGCGGGTTTGGCTTAACTTTTCGGCTAATCCTTTCGCCTTAGCGGGTCTATGGACGATTGCATTTCTGCTCTTGCTAACCCTGTTTGGCCCTATGATTGCGCCCTTCCCACCAGAGGCACAAGATCCAAGAGCCTTGCTGTTGCCACCCTCTTGGGACCCTTCAGGCACAGTGGCGCACTTTTTAGGGACTGACGATCTCGGCCGCGATATTTTCAGCCGATTATTACACGGCGCGCACTTGACCTTTGGCATGGCGCTACTGATCGTCGTTACCGCATTATTCACAGGCTTTATCATAGGGTCATTGTCGGGCATGATGCGGGGCTTAAAATCCAGTATTCTTGGTCATTTGCTCGATGCGCTGTTATCTATTCCCTCGCTATTAATGGCGATTTTAGTGGTTGCTGTTATGGGACCAGGGCTTGAAAATGTGTTCTGGGCCGTCGGGATAGCCTTAACCCCACAATTTGTGCGCTCCATACACCAGTCAGTGCATGAAGAATTACAAAAAGAATATGTCACAGCCGCGCGTTTAGACGGCGCTAACTCGATGCAAATTTTTTGGTATGTCATTATGCCAAACGTGTGGGAAGTGGTGATTATTCAAACCACACTTGCCATTTCAGCAGCTATTTTAGATATCGCTGCCCTGGGTTTTTTAAGCTTGGGCGCGCAGGCGCCGAGTCCAGAATGGGGCGCAATGGTCGCCCAAGGGATGGATAATTTACTAACCGCGCCTTGGGCCGTGACTATCCCAGGCTTAGCGATTCTTTTCAGTGTGCTTTCCATTAACTTGGTTGGCGATGGCCTACGGTCGGCGCTTGCGCCCATCAGAAACTAACTTATGCCCTTACTCGACGTACGAAATCTAACGATTGAACTCGATACGCCCCACGGTAGAGTGCGGGCGCTAGAAAAAGTCAGCTTAACGCTCAATGCGGGCGAAATTCATGGGCTAGTCGGTGAATCTGGCTCAGGACGAAGTTTGTTAGCCAGAGCGATTTTAGGCATCCCCGGACCCAACTGGACTATTACTGCAGACCGCATGATGTGGGATGGCAATAACTTGATGGCCATGAGCTCAAAAGAGCGCCGTAATCTGATGGGGTCAGACATGGCGATGATCTTCCAAGATCCGTCTGGCAGCTTAGATCCAGCACAAACCGTCGGCAGTCAGTTAATGCAAGCTATGCCTAAAAATCCTAGCGCCTATTTTTGGCAACGGCGCAGGCATGCAAGACTTACAGCACAGAAATGGCTGCATAAAGTCGGGATCAAGAATCCGCGGCAGGTGATGTCTAGCTACGCATGGGAATTATCCGAAGGCGAATGCCAAAAGGTGATGATTGCGATGGCGGTTGCTAACCAGCCTCGCCTATTGATTGCAGACGAACCCACAAGCTCGATGGAGCTCAGCACTCAGGCGCAAATTTTCAGATTATTATCCCAATTAAATCAATTACAAAACGTATCGATTCTATTGATCAGCCACGAGCTGGAAACCTTAGCCCAATGGTGTGATCACTTATCCGTGCTCTATTGCGGTCAAGTCATGGAATCTGGGCCGACGGACGAAGTGATTAAGCAGCCTTATCATCCTTACACTAAGGCGTTACTCGAAAATATGCCCGACTATTCAGGCTCAGGTGGTCACAAGGCGATTATGCCTACCCTACCGGGTTCTGCGCCCGCCTTACAGCATTTGCCAATTGGTTGTCGTTTAGGGCCACGCTGCCCTGAAGCACAAAAAAAATGCGTTAATCAGCCAAATTTGAGTCATATCAAAGACCGCTATTTTGCCTGTCATTTCCCTTATCACGGCGAAACCCATAATGACGACCCCACTGCTTAAAGTTAATGACCTTTATAAAAGATATGATACTGGTTATAAGGGCTTTTCCCGCCAATATAACGATGCATTAGCGCCCGTATCCTTTGAACTCGAACGCGGTGAAACCTTAGCGATAGTGGGTGAAGCGGGTTCAGGTAAAAGTACCCTCGCCCGCATTTTAGTCGGTGCAGAGCCCCGCAGCGGTGGTGAGATTTTTTTCGAAGGTGAAGCCTTAGATAGCCGCAATGTGAAGCAAAGATGCCGCTTAATTCGGATGATTTTCCAAGATCCGAATACTTCACTGAACCCGCGCCTAACGATTGGTCAATTGCTCGATGAGCCGCTGCGTTTCAACACCCAAATGTCAGCGCAATCGAGGCACACCCAAGTGGTCGATACCTTACGAAAAGTAGGTTTATTACCCGAGCATGCGGAGTTTTATCCGCACATGATTTCCGAAGGGCAAAAACAACGAGTCGCAGTAGCACGAGCCTTAATGCTCAATCCTAAAATTATCATTGCCGATGAAGCCTTAACCGCTCTGGACCTTTCGGTGCGTTCGCAAATTCTTAATTTGCTGTTAAAACTGCAAAAAGATCTCGGCTTGTCTTATATCTTCGTGTCCCATAATCTCAATATTATTCGCCATGTCAGCGATAAAATTATGGTACTGCACAAAGGTGTAATGGTTGAAAAAGCTGATACAGAACAAATATTTAACTCACCAAAACATGAATACACCCAGAGGTTGGTCCAAGAGCAGAGTCTGTTTGTTCATAAACGCTAAACTGCTCCAACCACTTAAATAATCTGGTGAATTGGCTAAAAATAGGTGCCATTTACCCGCCGAAATATTTATCCTATTGGTCATTTTGATAGAAGAAGCTTAAATATGATTATCAAACCAAAAATTCGTGGATTCATTTGTACCACTACACACCCCGTCGGTTGTGAAGTAAACGTTCAAGAACAAATCACCTTAACTAAAGCAAAAGGCAAGATTGCTAACGGCCCGAAAAAGGTATTAGTGGTCGGTTCATCAAGTGGTTATGGTCTGTCTTCACGTATCGCAGCCGCTTTTGGTAGCGATGCCGCAACGATTGGCGTGTTCTTCGAAAAGCCAGGTACTGAAGCGAAACCAGGTACTGCAGGTTGGTACAACTCTGCCGCTTTCGACAAATTTGCTAAAGCGGAAGGTTTATATTCTAAAAGCATTAACGGCGATGCCTTTAGCCATGAAGCTAAACAAAAAGTCATCGAGCTTATCAAGCAAGATCTTGGTGAAATTGACATGGTTGTTTACTCACTGGCATCACCAGTGCGCAAACTCCCTGATTCAGGTGAGCTTATCCGATCAGCTTTAAAACCCATTGGCGAAACTTACACAGCGACTGCCGTTGATACCAATAAAGACTGCATCATTGAAGCCACCGTTGAGCCAGCAACTGAGCAAGAAATTGCCGATACTGTCACTGTTATGGGCGGCGAAGATTGGGAACTATGGATCAAAGCCTTATCTGAAGCCGGTGTATTAGCCGATAACTGCAAAACCGTAGCCTATAGCTATATAGGTACAGAACTGACGTGGCCAATTTACTGGCACGGCGCCCTTGGCAAGGCCAAGATGGATCTGGACCGCGCAGCAAAAGCCTTAAATGAACAACTGTCAGCCACTGGCGGCAGCGCAAATGTTGCAGTGCTAAAGAGCGTTGTGACTCAAGCGAGTTCGGCCATTCCTGTCATGCCTTTATATATCGCTATGGTATTCAAGAAAATGCGTCAGGAAGGTCTCCATGAAGGTTGTATGGAGCAAATCTATCGCTTATTCAGTGAGCGCCTATTCCGTGCCGATGGTTCAAAACCTGAGACCGACAGTGATAATCGCTTACGTTTAGATGACTGGGAACTGCGTGAAGATATTCAGCAACACTGCCGTAATTTGTGGCCACAAGTGACCACAGAAAACTTATCAGAATTGACTGATTACCGTGAATACAAAGCTGAATTTATTAAGTTATTTGGTTTTGGTATCGAAGGCATTGATTACGATGCCGACGTTAACCCATACGTTGAATTTGACGTTATCGAACTCTAATCGACTCGATAGCGAATCACTGCTTATCACAAACGTTAAACGCCACTTTTTAGTGGCGTTTTTATTTATAACTCCCAGATTAAGATGCGCTACACTAGCTGCAGTTGACCCCTAATAATCCCTCAATAAGGAAAATCAATGAAAATTAGCGCAAGAAACACCCTCAGCGGTACAATCAAATCCATAGAAATGGGCGCTGTAAACAATGAAGTGACAATAGAACTTGCACCCGGTGTCGTACTGACCTCTGTGGTGACTAAAGCTTCCTGTGAGCGCCTAGGGCTCAAAGTGGGTGATTCGGCTTATGCCCTCATCAAAGCCAGCAGCGTAATGATTGGCGTTGATGATTAACCATTCAATTCAGTAACGTGGCGATTGAAGTAATGGAATATGGAGTCTGACAGTGTTGCGATAGTGGATATCCTTCGAACTTCATTGGTAAACTTTATCGAATTAAAAAACAAAAAGGCCAAGTGAACTCACTTGGCCATTTCTATTTAATCAGTCGGATAGTAAATTTAATAACTCACTATCCTCACTGAAATTATTCTTCTACAGGGTAAAGCACCTTGGCATTGGCTTTAAGCGAATCGATCAAGCCACGGTAGTCTGCTTCACTGTATTGTGCGTTCAGACGTTGTTTAAGTGCATTAACTAGCTCATCACTCACACCTTCTGCAGCGTTGACTTTATCCAGTGCAACCACAGCATAACCGTTTGCTAAACCAACGGTATCAACAACAGGAGTTGTACTTGGTGTTGGCATTTGGAACGCTTTGCCTACAATCGCAGCATCAACGTCTTGCGCGCCACGGCCTAGTTTCGCTTTAGACACTAAACCAAGATCAGTTGCACCCGCTTTAACTTGTGCCATCAGTTCCTGTGCTTTTGCACGGGCGGCTTCGTTTGCTTGATCTTGCTTCAAGCGCTCAGTGATGTTGGCTTTCACTTCAGCTAAGGCCAAAGTACCCGCATCGTGATGTTCTTTCACTCGGATAACAACCACATGGTTAGGTTCAAGCTCAATCACTTCACTGTTTAAACCTTTCAGCATCACAGTTTCAGAGAACGCTGCTTTAACTAAGTCAGGCTTGTTTAGCTCAGCAGGTGCGTTATCGCGAGAAAACAGTGCTGTAGTCTTAACATCAACGCCAACAGCTTTTGCGGTCTCAGATAGTGTATCTGGCACTTCATAGCTGGTATCCGCTAATTTACTTTGTAAGCTATAGAACTGGTCAACCGCTTTCTTATCTTGCAATTGAGCCACTATCTTAGCTTTCACATCAGCAAACGGTACAGTCGCGCCAGATTGCACATCTAATAGCTTGATAATGTGGAAACCAAAGTCTGTTTTAACCACCGCAGAATGTTGGCCTTTATTTAATGCAAATAAAGCGGCATCAAATGCGGGGTCCATAACACCAGGTTCAAACCAATCCAGTTTACCGCCCTGCTCTGCACTCAAAGTATCATCAGAGTTAGCTTTAGCCAGATCAGCAAAATCGGCACCGCTATCTAATTGCTTAGCGAGATCTTCAGCCTTTGCTTTTGCTGCAGCTTCATCATTACCTGGCATAACCAAAATATGCGCGGCAAGACGCTTCTCGTTAGAAACATATTGTGCTTTATGTTCTTCGTAATACGTTTGTGCTTCTTCATCAGAAACTGGATTATTTTTAGCAAAATCAGCAGCATTCAGTTCAACATATTCTAAGCTCACCATCTCAGGACTCATAAACTGCCCTTGGTTTGCGTCGTAATAGTTTTTCACTTGCTCGTCAGTCACAACCGCTGTCGCTAAGAATGGTGCAGAATCGACAATAACATAGCGCACATCACGGGTTTGGCCTTGTAACTCAGCCAATTGCTTAGCTTCGCCAGGTAACACGAATTCAGTACCCACAAGGGCTGCAGTTAACTGACGACGGGTCATATCGACACGCATCATGTCTCTGAAAGTCTGTGGCTGATAACCTAACTGACGCAGAATCGCCTGATAACGATCGTTATCAAATTTGCCATCTGTTTGAAATGCCGGTTCAGCTCTCATTGCAGCAACAATTTGCTCGTCAGATACACGTAGACCCATAGCCTTAGCAGCTTGATCTATCAACTTGTCAGCCACTAAGCGTTCTAATACGCTCTGCTTAATGCTTTGTAAGTATTTTTCGTCAGCAGATAACGCAGCAAACATTTCACCTAGCTGTTGCTCCATGCGAGAGCGCTCGCTCTGGTACGCCTGCTCTAGCTCGGCTTTAGTGATCTTGTCACCGTTCACTTCTGCCGCAGGCACATCAGTTGTTGAACCTAAGTAACTACTGACTCCTGCAAATGCAAAAGATAAAATCACAAGTACGAGAATGCCTTTAGCAATCACGCCTTGCGAACCATCGCGGATCTTTTCTAACATCAGATTTCTCGCTTGTTGCGATTAACAAAATAAAAAGGCGCATCAGGTTGAGATGCGCCTTTCTGTAATTTATGGGGAATATTCAGACGCTACCACTGGTAAATTCTAAAACCCCGAGTAATGGTAGAAATTAAGCTTCATATTCCATTACTTTCAATTCGTAAAAAGCACTGATAAACAGTGCTTGTCATTACGAACGCCTTACAAAGGCTACGATATTAATGATTAATTAACAGCGTCTTTCAGTGCTTTACCAGCTTTGAATGCAGGAATTTTAGCTGCTGCGATTTTGATTTCTTCACCCGTTTGTGGGTTGCGACCAGTACGCTCAGCGCGTTCACGCACTTCAAAAGTACCAAAACCAACAAGAGAAATTTTATCACCTTCTTTCAGACCTTCGGTCACAGCAGCGATAAAAGAATCCAGTGCTCGGCCAGCAGCGGCTTTAGAAATGTCAGCACCAGATGCGATTTTCTCGATTAGTTCAGATTTGTTCATGTCATCCCCTTGAATGTAATTTTTTTGCGCCGCAACCAAATCCGTCTCTAGAGCGGTCTGCGGAGGCTTTTATAACAAGCTTGAATTCAAAGTTCAAGCTGAGTTCGAAAACCAAAGAATTAAAACTGGATACAGCTCAAAGCCAGTTGCGCCAAGGGCTTGGAGCAGCTGGCTCTCCACAGACCTAGGCTACCACAGGTCTGCGCTTTGTTAAGCCCCTTTTTTCATTTTTTTTAACGTGATAGCGCAATTTCTTGCGTTATGCCAAGTTTTTAACCACTTCGAAGCCTTCCACCGGCCTTTCTAGTGCCAGTTTTAACACTTCATCGACCCAACGCACGGGACGAATTTCTAAATCGGCAATCACATTGGCAGGAATTTCTTCCAAATCACGCTCGTTTTCTTTTGGAATAAGCACCAATTTTATGCCGCCGCGGTGTGCTGCTAGCAGTTTTTCTTTCAAACCACCGATAGGTAACACTTCACCACGTAAGGTTATTTCACCTGTCATGGCCACATCAGCACGCACGGGGTTACCCGTTAAGCTTGATACTAACGCGGTACACATAGCCGCACCGGCAGATGGACCATCTTTGGGTGTCGCACCTTCTGGCACATGCACGTGGATATCACGCTTCTCGTAGAAATCCGCATTGATACCTAATTGTTCCGCACGGGCGCGAACAACTGTCATCGCTGCTTGAATCGACTCTTGCATCACGTCGCCAAGGGAACCGGTATAGGTTAACTTCCCTTTACCTGGCACTGAGGTTGCTTCAATCGTCAGTAAGTCACCGCCCACCTGAGTCCAAGCTAAGCCAGTCACTTGACCGATTTGGTTCTTAGACTCGGCTTTGCCGTAATCAAAGCGCTGCACGCCAAGGAAAGACTTAAGATTCTCTTGGTTGACAGTCACAGACTTTACCGACTTGTCGAGCAAAATCATTTTCACGACTTTACGGCAAATCTTAGACAATTCACGCTCGAGTGAACGCACACCCGCTTCACGGGTGTAATAACGGATAATGCCAACGATAGCACTATCATCTACTTTAATTTCAGTGGCTTTTAAACCATTGCGCTCGATTTGCTTATTCAGCAAATGTTGCTTAGCAATATTCAGCTTCTCGTCTTCGGTGTAACCCGATAAACGAATGACTTCCATACGGTCAAGTAGTGGCCCAGGAATATCCATAGAGTTTGACGTTGCAACAAACATCACATCGGATAGGTCGTAATCGACTTCGAGGTAATGATCGTTAAAGGTCGCATTTTGCTCAGGATCTAACACTTCTAATAAAGCAGAAGCCGGATCGCCGCGCATATCAGAACTCATCTTGTCGATTTCATCAAGCAAGAATAACGGGTTTTTCACGCCGACTTTAGCCATCTTTTGAATGACTTTACCTGGCATAGACCCAATGTAAGTACGGCGATGACCACGGATTTCCGCTTCATCACGCACGCCACCGAGGGCAACACGCACATACTTACGACCGGTCGCCTTAGCGATCGATTGACCTAGCGAGGTTTTACCCACACCTGGTGGCCCCACTAAACACAGGATTGGCCCTTTAAGCTGACGCACTCGGCTTTGGACTGCCAAATATTCCAAGATACGTTCTTTGACTTTTTCAAGGCCAAAATGATCGGTGTCGAGTACTTCTTGGGCTTTGGCTAAATCACGTTTGATTTTAGAGCGTTGGCTCCAAGGCACCGCTGTCATCCAATCGACATAACTGCGAACCACCGTCGCTTCAGCCGACATTGGTGACATCATGCGTAACTTGTTAAGCTCGGCGAGGGCTTTCTCTTTCGCCTCAGCGGGCATATTAGCCTCTTCAATCTTACGATTTAAGGCTTCAAATTCGTCATGGCCTTCATCTAAGTCACCCAGTTCTTTCTGGATGGCTTTCATCTGTTCGTTCAGATAGTACTCACGCTGACTCTTTTCCATCTGTTTTTTAACGCGAGTCCGGATACGTTTCTCAACCTGCAATAGGTCGATCTCCGATTCCATCATCGCCATTAGATATTCCAGACGTTCGCCGACGTTGACCATCTCAAGCACAGATTGCTTATCTTCAAGCTTAAGTGGCATGTGTGCGGCCATAGTATCGGCCAGACGCGCCGCTTCATCGATACCCGATAAAGAGGTCAAGACTTCTGGCGGGATCTTTTTGTTCAGCTTGATATAACCTTCAAACTGACCAATAGCACTGCGCACTAACACTTCTTCTTCTTTGTCTTCCAGCGGTTCTGATTCCAGATACTCAGCCTTAGCCACAAAAAATTCTGTTTCTTGGGTATAACGGGTAATACGGGCGCGACGACCGCCTTCAACCAGCACTTTGACTGTACCGTCTGGCAGCTTAAGTAACTGTAAAATAGAGGCAACCGTACCCACTTCGAAGATGTCATCTTTTGATGGTTCATCGAGCTCGGCATCACGCTGCGCCACTAAAATAATTTGCTTATCCTGCGCCATTGCCGTTTCGAGACATCGAATAGATTTTTCTCGTCCGACAAATAACGGAATTACCATATGGGGATAGACCACCACATCTCGCAGTGGCAGCACGGGGAGTTCGATATGCGCTTCACGCTCTTGGGTCATAGTTCGATTCCGTTTTGGTGAAATGGATTAATACTGGAGTATATTGGGACGCTTTATGGAGTTTCAATGGCTAATACGAAAAAAGGAGTCCATTGGACTCCTTGTTTTTCAGTTTATTAGCGATCAGTACAATTATTGTTCGCCTGATGCCACTTGGGCCTCATTGTGCTCGTAAATCAAGATTGGGGCAGATTCCCCTTTCACTACTGATTCATCCACAACGGCCTTCACCACACCGTCAACGGATGGGATATCGTACATAGTATCCAGCAGAATACTTTCAACGATGGAGCGTAGGCCACGGGCACCAGTCTTGCGAGACATGGCTTTGTGAGCAATCGCTTTAAGCGCATCTTCGCGGAACTCAAGCTCAACCCCTTCCATCTCAAATAACGCACTGTATTGCTTAGTTAGGGCATTTTTAGGTTGAGATAGAATTTGTACTAAAGCTTCTTCATCCAGCTCAGTCAGAGTCGCAACCACTGGCAGACGACCAATAAACTCAGGGATTAAACCGTATTTGACTAAATCGCCAGGTTCTACTTGTGATAACGTTTCAGAGATCGTCGCTTTCTCTTTCTCGCCTTTCACCTGTGCACCAAAACCAATACCCGAGCCAACGTGCGCACGTTGCTCAATCACTTTCTCAAGCCCTGCAAACGCACCACCACAGATAAACAGGATCTTAGAAGTATCGACTTGTAAGAATTCTTGCTGTGGATGCTTACGGCCACCTTGTGGTGGAACCGCGGCAACAGTACCTTCAATCAGCTTAAGCAGCGCTTGCTGTACACCCTCACCCGATACGTCACGGGTGATTGATGGATTGTCTGACTTACGGCTAATTTTATCGATTTCATCGATATAAACGATACCACGCTGCGCTTTCTCAACATCGTAGTCGCACTTTTGCAGCAACTTTTGAATGATGTTTTCAACGTCTTCACCCACATAACCCGCTTCAGTCAGCGTAGTAGCATCTGCCATAGTGAAAGGCACATTGAGTGAGCGCGCAAGGGTTTCAGCCAGTAGGGTTTTACCGCTACCCGTTGGACCGATAAGCAAAATATTACTCTTGCCCAGCTCGATACCATCTTTAGGCGATGCATTTTTTAAACGCTTATAGTGGTTATACACTGCCACAGAAAGCACTTTTTTCGCTCTGTCTTGGCCAATAACATAATCGTCTAAATGTGCACGCAACTCATGTGGTGTCGGTAATTTATCGCTATCACGCTTTGGAGAGATTTCTTTAATCTCTTCACGAATGATGTCGTTACATAACTCAACACATTCGTCGCATACATACACTGATGGGCCAGCAATGAGTTTTCTGACTTCATGCTGGCTCTTTCCGCAAAAAGAGCAGTACAGCAATTTACCGCTGTCACCATTATTTTTGTTGTCGCCCATTAATTACCTCATTTGCAGTCTGCTCTACTGCCTGTCTTAAATTTGCTTAACTTTTACAAAGCATAGCTCAGTCAAAAGCAAAAATCAGCCGCGTTTCGTCATCACAGAGTCAACTAAGCCATATTCGACGGCTTGAGTTGCACTCATGAAGTTGTCACGATCGGTATCGCGTTCAATCACTTCGAGCGGTTGACCTGTGTGTTCAGCGAGCATTAGGTTAAGCTTATTTTTAATGCCTAAGATTTCTTTGGCATGAATAGCAATATCTGATGCTTGACCTTGGAAACCACCCAGCGGTTGATGGATCATCACGCGAGAGTTTGGTAAACAGTGACGCTTACCCTTCTCACCACCAGCTAACAAGAAAGCGCCCATACTGGCGGCTTGGCCGATACAGACAGTGCTAACATTCGGTTTGATAAACTGCATGGTATCATAAATCGCCATGCCTGCGGTGACAGAGCCACCTGGGGAGTTAATGTATAAAAAGATATCTTTATCTGGGCTTTCTGATTCTAAGAATAATAGTTGCGCCACGATAAGGTTTGCCATGTGTTCTTCAACTTGACCTACCAAAAAGATAATCCGCTCTTTCAACAAACGAGAATAAATATCGTATGAGCGTTCACCCTTAGCAGTCTGTTCGATCACCATAGGCACTAAAGCACTTTGTATGTCTGACGCATTATGCATTATTCACTTCCCTAAATAAAAATGGCTCGCATGAGGAGCCTCATACGAGCCATTATAAATGGCGAACAGCTAATCAAGTCAAGCTTAGCTTATGCGCGACCGGTAGCCTTGTTCATAAATTCTTCAAAAGCGACTTGTTTTTCGGTCACTTTGGCAGATTTCAACAGTGCTTCAACCGCTTGCTCTTCTAAAGCAACGTTGCGCATGTTTTGCATCAGCTCTTTGTTGCTGTTGTAATAAGCAACTACTTCACTTGGATCTTCGTAGGCTGAAGCCATAGAAGCGATCAAGCCTTGTACGCGTTCATCTTCCGCTTTCAGTTCGTTAGTCTTGATGACTTCGCCTAATAGCAGACCGATTTTAACACGACGTGCAGCTTGTTCAGTGAACAATTCAGCTGGCAGTTCTGGCATGTTAGCCGATTGGCCGCCAAAACGTTGCATGGCTTGTTGACGCAGAACGTTAACTTCGCCATCGATCAATGCTTTTGGCAAAGTGATATCGTTGTTAGCTAACAGACCATTGATCACTTGCTCTTTCACGTTAGCTTTTAACGCTTGCTCAAGTTCACGGTTCATGTTTTTACGGATTTCAGTTTTAAGGGCTTCTAAGCCACCTTCGCTGATACCAAACAAAGCAGCAAACTCATCGTTTACTTCTGGCAGGTTAGCCGCTTGCACTTCAGTCAGCGTAATCGCGAACTTAGCCGCTTTACCTTTCAGGTTTTCAGCGTGATATTCTTCAGGGAAGTTCACGTCGATAACAAATTCTTCGCCCGCTTTGTGACCTAAGATACCCGCTTCAAAACCAGGAATCATACGGCCGCTACCTAATTGCAGTTCGAAATCATCAGCTTTGCCGCCTTCAAATTCTTCACCGTCAACTGAGCCAACAAAGTTCATTTTCACTTTGTCGCCATCAGCAGCTTCACGCTCAACAGCAGCGAAAGTCGCGTGTTGTTTACGTAAGGTTTCAATCATAGTGTCAACGTCAGCGTCAGTCACTTCAGCTTTTGGCTGTTCTACTTCGATTGCATCTAAGCCTTTCAGCTCAACTTCTGGATAGATTTCAAAGGTAGCGATAAATTCGAATTTTTCGCCATCAGTAGAACCAGGAACAAAAGTCGGTGCACCCGCTGGGTTTAACTTCTCAGCAATAATTGCTTCGATGAAGTTACGTTGCATCACTTCACCCATGATGTCTTGACGAATCGCTGCGCCGTAACGTTTGTTTATAACAGTAACAGGCACTTTACCAGGACGGAAACCTGGGATACGAGCACGCTTAGCTTCACGTTGTAAACTGTCTTTAACCAGCTTTTCAATTTGTTCAGCAGGAACAGAAATGGTCAGGCGACGCTCTAGGCCTTGGGTTGCTTCAACAGAAACTTGCATTGTTTTACCTCGAAATTTGTCTAACGTCCTTTGTAATAGCCGATTCATCAACTATTCAGGTATTCGTTTCTTGATCATTAAATTTGACTACAATGCCCACCACAACTGGCTTTAGGCACAGGTCGCTCATAGTTGATATCTATCAAGACGCGACATTATAGCCACCGTTTTCTGCAGAGTCGAGCCTCAACAGCCGAATCTGGGGTATAAAAAAAGCGACACAAGGTCGCTTTTTTTAATTTGTACTCAAAGTACTAAAAATGGGGTGACTGATGGGGCTCGAACCCACGACAACCGGAATCACAATCCGGGACTCTACCAACTGAGCTACAATCACCACTGAAACTGGTACGCCCGGCAGGATTCGAACCTGCGACCACCCGCTTAGAAGGCGGGTGCTCTATCCAACTGAGCTACGGGCGCATGGTTTACAGAACTTTCTGTATCCTAACCGATTTGGAAAGCATTTATGCTAACCCTATCACTCGCCTATTTGAGTCCAAATTATCTTTGAATTCATTGAAGCAAATGATAATAAAGTGGTCGGTGATAGAGGATTCGAACCTCTGACCCTCTGGTCCCAAACCAGATGCGCTACCGGACTGCGCTAATCACCGAAGATCTTACATTTTTTGGTATCAACTCAGAGGGTTCCCTCTGGTCCGCTCTCATCCAAAAACTGGATACACTAACGGACGCGCTAATCACCGAAGGTCTTACATAACATTTTCAGTGCAAGATGAACACATCTGCCTGAGAACGGAGCGCATCTTATCCCCTCACTTTACACCCGTCAACGATTTTTTTATCGTTCGACTCTAGGTGCTGAATTATCAGGCTAATCTGGTTTTTTTTATCCACTTGGCAACGGCTTTAACCATGACACAGTAGCTGTGCCCTGTTAAAATAGCCACGATTGCCAATCTCTGTGTTAACTACTGTTTTCACCATCGCCCATATAAAGGATATCCTACACCCATGACAGCCCAAATAATCGACGGCAAGGCGATTGCTCAATCCATCCGCACTAAGCTCAGCGAAAAAGTCACCACCCGCAAAGAGGCTGGACAACGCGTACCGGGTTTAGCCGTAATATTAGTGGGAGCCGATCCGGCATCACAAGTTTATGTTGGGAGTAAACGTAAGGCTTGTGAAGAAGTTGGATTTATTTCTCGTTCATACGATTTAGAAACAAACTGCACTGAAGATGAATTACTCAACCTGATTGATAGTCTTAATGATGATCCGACAATTGATGGCATCTTAGTGCAACTGCCATTACCCGCACATATCGAAGACTCAAAAGTCATCGAGCGTATCCGCCCAGATAAAGACGTCGATGGATTTCACCCGTACAACGTCGGCCGTTTAGCCCAGCGTATTCCGGTGCTGCGCTCTTGCACCCCAATGGGCATAATGACACTCATCAAATCCACCGGCGTTGATACCTATGGTTTAGATGCTGTTGTGGTTGGCGCATCGAATATTGTCGGCCGCCCAATGACCTTAGAGTTGCTGCTGGCTGGCTGCACCACCACTACTTGCCACCGCTTCACTAAGAATCTCGAGCAAAAAATCCGTCAGGCAGATCTCGTAGTCGTTGCTGTGGGTAAACCTGGCTTTATTCCTGGCGAGTGGATCAAGCCCGGCGCGATTGTAATAGATGTGGGAATTAACCGTTTAGATAACGGCACCTTAGTCGGCGATGTGCAATATGACATTGCTGCGCAAAATGCCAGCTTTATCACTCCAGTCCCCGGCGGTGTTGGCCCGATGACGATTGCAAGCCTATTAGAAAACACCTTATATGCCGCCGAGCAGTATCATGACTAGGTTCTAGGTTCTAGGTTCTAGGTTCTAGGTTCTAGGTTCTAGGTTCTAGGTTCTAGGTTCTAGGTTCTAGGTTCTAGCAAGCATAAAAAAACCTGCATGATGCAGGTTTTTATTTACTGAAGATTTTCTTGAATTAAAAATATAGCGAATAAGCTTATTTCTTACGCCAAGTGGTGCCACTTGGACCATCTTCAAGCACAACGCCCAAAATATCTAAACGATTACGCGCCACATCCGCAGCAGCCCAATCCTTTTCGGTACGAGCACGGTTACGCTCAACGATTAAGGCTTCGATTTCGGCCACTTCATCGTCACTACCGCCGCCTTGAAAGAAGGCCTCTGGCTCTTGGCTTAATAGACCTAACACATCCGCTAATTGCTTCAAGGTGACCGCTAATGCCGATGCCTGTGCCATATCGGTCAGTTTTAAACGATTGATTTCACGCACCATATCAAATAGAACGGAATAGGCTTCAGGTGTATTAAAGTCATCATCCATCGCCGCTTTAAACTTAGCAATAAACTCTTCTGCAGGCGCTGCAACGACAGTTAAGTCGACATCTTTAATCGCGGTATACAAACGCTCTAAGGCTGAGCGAGCTTGTTTCAAGTTATCTTCTGAATAGTTCAGTTGGCTACGATAATGACCAGATAATAAGAAATAACGCACAGTTTCAGCATCATAGTGACCAAGTACATCGCGAATAGTGAAGAAGTTGCCTAAGGACTTAGACATCTTTTCACGGTCAACCATCACCATGCCTGTGTGCATCCAATAGTTGACGTATGGTGTGTCATGGGCACAGCAAGACTGGGCGATTTCATTCTCATGATGTGGGAACTGTAAGTCAGAGCCGCCGCCATGGATATCAAAATGCAAACCTAAATGTTTACTGTTCATTGCCGAACATTCGATATGCCAGCCAGGACGACCCGGTCCCCATGGGGATTCCCACGTTGGTTCACCAGGTTTCGACATTTTCCACAACACAAAATCCATTGGATTTTGCTTGGTTTCGTCCACTTCAACCCGAGCACCGGCTTGCAGTTGATCTAAATTCTGGCCCGATAAACGGCCATAATCAGGATATGAGGCCACGCTGAAAAGCACATCACCATCGCTCGCCACATAGGCATGGCCACGGGCGAGTAATAACTCAACCATGTCGATGATTTCAGCAATATGAAGGGTCGCGCGCGGTTCAAAATCGGGGCGCAACATATTTAGGGCATCGAAGTCTTGGTGCATTTCACCAATAAGACGCTCGGTTAAGGCTTCACAGCTTTCGTTATTCTCGTTAGCGCGCTTGATGATTTTGTCATCAACATCAGTAATATTGCGCTGAAAATTCACTTCATAACCCGCGTAACGCAGGTAGCGCACTATCATGTCGAAGGAAACAAAAGTACGGCCATGACCAATATGACAGAGATCGTATATGGTCACACCACACACGTACATCCCAATTTTCCCGGGATTAATTGGCTTAAATTCCTGTTTTTGGCGGGTAATACTGTTGTAAATCTTCAACATCGATATTCTCTTCAATGATACATTCAGGTGTAAAATCAAGGAGTCAGTCTATCACGGCCTGACAGGTTTTGAATACTGCACTTTGCGCGCAATCCGAGATAAGTTAGAATCGCGCCACTATTTACACAGAGTATGAAAACATGATCACATTACACACTAATTTGGGCGACATTAAACTGCAGCTGAACGCTGAAAAAGCGCCGTTAACAGTAGCAAACTTCATGAAATATGTTGACGAAGGTTTCTTCGACGGCACTATCTTCCACCGTGTGATAGACGGTTTCATGATCCAAGGTGGTGGCTTCAACGAAGACATGAGCCAAAAGCGTTGTAACGAGCCAGTGAAGAACGAAGCCAATAACGGTTTATCAAACCGTACTGGTACTGTCGCTATGGCGCGTACTTCAGATCCACATTCAGCTACTGCGCAGTTCTTCATTAACGTGAACGATAACACTTTCCTCGATTTTAAATCAGAAACCTCACAGGGCTGGGGCTACTGCGTATTCGGCGAAATCGTTGAAGGCATGGATGTTATCGAAAAAATCAAAGCTGTTAGCACTCGTAACCGTGGTATGCATCAAGATGTGCCATTAGAAGCTATTGTGATTGAAAAAGTCAGCGTCGCGGCATAATACGGCGAATGCGAACTCTATTTATAGGCGATCTGCACCTGAGTGCAGATCGCCTTGATATCACCCAGGCGTTCACTCGCTTTCTCGACACTGAACTCGATGATGCCGACGCCCTTTATATCCTAGGCGATTTGTTTGAAGTCTGGGTTGGTGATGATATTGCCTTGCCTTTTGCCCTCGACATCGCCGAAAAACTCAAGCAAGTATCACAAAAGTTGCCCGTGTATTTTATCCATGGCAACCGTGACTTCATGCTAGGCAAACAATTTGCGCGCGCCGCAGGCATGCAAATTTTACCCGAAGTCACTCGCCTCAATTTATACGGTGTCGACACTGTAATTTTGCACGGCGACAGCTTATGTACTTTAGATAAGGCCTACCAACGCTTTCGAAAACTGCGCAGTTTATCGCTGTCTCGTTGGCTGTATGGTTGTTTATCCAAGAAAACCCGTCAGGGCATTGCTGATAAAATTCGCAGCAAGAGCAAGAACAGCAATAAGCAAAAAAGCTACACTATCATGGATGTAGAGCCCAATGCAGTCGATGTGTTATTTGCCAAGACACACACTAAGCATATGATCCACGGTCATACCCACAGACCGGCCATTCATCAACTTGCCAATGGCTGTAAGCGTATAGTGGTTGGCGATTGGTATGAGCAAGGCAGTGTGCTCAGTGTAAGCGCTGAAGGGATTAATTTACAGTCCTTACCCTTCGACCCGACGATGACCTAAAGGCATAGGCTTAAGTAGGCCTCATTTAGCGTTACTTAAGCTTAAATTTTTAGCTTTAATAGCTTGAAAATACTGTGATTAACGGTTTTTCGAACCGTTAATCGTTTCTGCTATATGGACTTAACTCTACTCGTTTGGGGAAGCAAAGCCGTTCAAATTAATTTAATAGAGGCGACCCACTGTGGAAACGAAACTCATCATCCTGCGCTAAAATCAACTCCGCTTCTAACTCGCCAAAGTACTTCACTCGCTCGCTAATATCCTCAGGTGAAACCAACTGAGCTAACGCAAGATAATCTTGATAATGTCGCGCTTCAGAGCGCAGCAGTGACACATAAAACTTACTCAGCTCACCGTCTAAATAGGGCGCCAACTTAGCAAAACGCTCGCACGAACGCGCCTCAATATACGCCCCCACAATCAGCTTATCCCGCAGGATATCTTTCTCATGGGTGGTCACATAGCTCATCATGCCTTTGGCATAACGGCCTGCGCGAATATTACGATACTCAATACTGCGCTTGTGCATTAAATCCAATACTTGTTCAAAATGATGAAACTCTTCTTTAATCAAGCGGATTAAAGGTGAAACTAAATTCGCAGCAAACTTAAAGTTGGGCTTAGGTATAAGGTCAGTTACCAACTCATTCTTTTTCACATCACGGGCTAAAAAACTTTCCACATCATGTTCTTGCGAATAAATAAACTCTTCATAGGGTTTCGCCCACGCCAACAGGGTTCGACCACTGTCTTTATCTAACGCATATTTTCGTAGCAAAAAAATCGCTGTCTGAGCGGCTTTTAACTCACTTTAAGCATAGGTGTGCATACATTAACAAGTGACTGATTAACAAGTAAATAATAATTAAATTTAATTTATTGGCTTCCCGCTATGAAATTTGAAGTCTTGGTCTGGTGACAGAATAAGCTCCGCTTCAATATCTGCAAAAAATGATACCCTTGCGCAAATATCTTTGTCTGAAATCATTTCAGCGAGGTCAAGATAATCCTGATAATGACGGGCTTCTGAACGTAATAGAGAAACATAAAACTTCCCTAGTTCTGCATCTAAATGTGGAGCAAGCTTAGCAAAACGTTCACATGATCGAGCTTCAATAAATGCCCCTATAATCAATTTATCAACTAATGCATCAGGTTCGAATGGCTTAACATGCTTAAGCAAGCCTTTAGCGTATCGACCTGCATCAATCAATTCGTATTGAATATCTTTTTGCTCCATTTGCTCAATCACTTGATAAAAGTGATGTAACTCTTCCTTTATAAGTAACATCATTCTATCAACTAATTCTTGCCCATAATCTGAATCCTCACGAACAGTTACCTGCTTGATTACATTATTTTTTACCCTAAGTGACTCAATCCCTCCAATTTTTTTATAAGCATAGTCAGCATATGGTCTAACCCAGTCAGATAAGCGAATAGCACTTTCTTTATCAACGGCATATTTTCTCATGAGAGTTACTGCACTCTGAGCTGCTTTTAACTCACATATTGTAAATTAGTGCATATATGTTTTAGCCAAAAAAATATAAGGCTGGAAAATTTCATCAAGATGATTAGTACTAAATATCAGGAAAAGCTCAAACCCTACAAAAATTTTTTCGTTCAAAACGAATTTTGGCGATCAAAGTGGATATATTCCTGTACCGAGGAGCACAGGGTGTGCTGCGCGGTCTCACTTAGGAGTAATGACCATGTTCCACAATATACGCAATTTGCTGGCCAAACTATCCACCTCAATTTCACCTGTAGGCTCCGAGGTAACTGTGTCCAACGACGTTCTGCATACTGGGAAATGGCCCACACCAGAACCATTCAATACAGAACTTACTCCGGTACTTCCGTTCAGCGCTGATTTACTACCCGAACCACTGGGCCGCCACGTACTGTCGTACGCAAAACGTCTTGACCACGCACCAGTGGAATATGCCGCCATCAGTGTTCTCACCACTACATGCTCCCTGATTGGCAACAGTATCAACATCCAGCCTAAGCAATTTGATACGTCTTGGAGGGTGCCAGCAGTGCTCTGGTCCATAGCAGTGGGTTCACCCTCAATGATGAAATCTCCGTCACTAAACTGTGGCATGTCGCTGCTTGAGCATGTGCAGAATTCAGTGATTAAACAGCAGAATGATAAATCCAAAATTGAAGCTAAAGCCGAATTACGAATTCGCACTCTTCGCCAGAGGACCATTGATCGGCAGGTCTTACAGGCCCTAAATACCGATGACGCAGACCTTGCGAAAAAAATGCTAATTGATTCTATGTCAACGGAACGACCAGAGGGCCCCAGCGAAAGACGAGTTTTAGTTGCAGATTCTACCCTGGCAGCATTGCAACGTTGCCTAGCAGATAACTCTAATGGCCTGCTGTTATTTAACGACGAGCTTAGCCGACTTCTTGCTGCTCTATCACGACCACAGGGGGATGAAATGCGGTCATTTTTGCTACAATGTTTTGACGCATCGGGCTCATATCCGATTGATCGGGTCAAATTTGGTTATTACACAATTCATAATCCCAATTTGTCCATTCTAGGAGGACTACAACCCTGCATGCTGAGAAAAATATTGAGTGAGCGGAACTCAAATTTTCTGAACGATGGATTTTTTGAAAGATTTCAGATTGGCGTGATGCCGGAGTTTAACGGTAAATATGTCGATATAGCGCCCGATGAAAAACTGAACCAAGCGGTCAAAGAGCTCTATGAAAATCTGGCTAACCTAGCAATCCTAGACCAACCCATTACATTAATCTTCGAGCCATCAGCCCAGGAAATCTGGAATAAATGGGCGTACGAATTAAAACAAAAACAAAAATGCGCCAGCGAGCTGGAGCAAGCCATACTGGGAAAACAATCCAGCCTATGTGCAAAAATTGCCATGGTGCTGCATGTACTAAAGAGTGCGGCGGCCCACAAAACTGGCCAAGTTTTTCGCCCTACTAATATAGTAGAGCAAGAAACCCTTGAACAGTCCATACGCTGGGTTAATTTACTACATTCGCACAACGTACGAATTCAGAACTATTTCCTTAATGAAAGTGCAGTCTCTGATGCTGAGTTACTGCTGAAGAAACTTACCGTTTTTCGAGGGGCTTTCGCGCTCCGAGATATTCAAAGAAGAGGGTGGGGAAAACTCTCAACATCAGGTGCTTGCAAGGTAGTTTTAGAACGTTTGATTTCTATGAATCACGTCCTAGAGATAACTGAAACAGGCGCGAACGGACGAGTCTCAAAGCGTTATATACTCAATCCACTCTCCAGCAGTGCCGCTGTAAATAATTAATGAAATAAGTCAGGCTACTACATACTGACAACCGACAAAACCGACAATTGTCAGTTTTGTCGGTTGTCAGCTATGACTAAAATGTAATTTTTATACCTCAAGTGCTTCAGTAATTGTATCTCATTCCTTTTCCACATACTCAGACTTCTGATATTACCTCCGAGATTAGTACTGAATCTCAATTGGCGCCAGTGTATTGTCAATCTAGCCAAGTGCTCGATGATACAGCAAGTCTTGGTTTTAAAAGCAATATTGACCGTTTTTGCGCGTTTGCTGATGCAAGTGTAATGTGGACACATTAGTGGAATGCCACCCAATTTAAACACCGAGTTAATGAAGCCTTGCAGTAGCATAGAGAAAACACGTTTAACCATCAGCGCAGTGGTAATAGCTAAGTCACTAAACACGCGAGGGCGACTTTTCCTAGGTTGCTCTGCATTGGCCTTCCTCTGGGCAATAGCGCCCTCATAAATCCAGAAGGTAAGTGAGCCACGATTGATTAAAGCTTGATTGTATTGCTTCCTATTGGTTATTTTATAGCGAGATATTGGTACGGTTGATGGGTTAATTGATAGGCTATGTTGTTCTATATCGTTAATCGCTAAAGTGTGTGATTCATAGAGATCGTTTCAATCTTCTCAGCTCCAATTCAAGCCTGTAGTTTTGCTCTTGAAGGGGTTCTTTTGCTGGTTCATAAAGCTCCTGAACCTCTTCAGAATAAGGCGTTTGCTCAGCCATTTCGAAGTATCGCTCCATGGGTGTTTTCCCATGGTGTGCGCTATGAGGCCTCTCCCAGTTGTAGTAATGCTGCCACTCAGCAAGCAGGTTATTTAAATCGTCTGATGCTAAGTCTACCGTTGCATAAAACTCAGTTTTATCCGTTTTCTGCAAGCGCTCTACTTTGCCATTTAGGTAAGGTGAAGCAGGTTTATTTGGTCTGAATTTGATTCCATGGGTCTTCAATTTCTCTTGGACTTTAAAGGCAAAGAACTCGCGGCCACGATCTGTTTGAATACGCTGAATTGGAAATGGCATTTCATCAATAACACAATCAATGAAATCCAGTGTGTTAGCAGCAGTTCTGCGGCTATACAGCCTTAAAACCCTATAGCGGGTGCAATCGTCAATCGAGGTGTATTGATAGAGATTCGGCACTATCTTGCAGGTATCCACTTGTATTCTATCGCCAGAAACTGGGCGAACATACCTGATATAATCTGGTTTCCTACGATAGGTAACAACATGCTTTACCTCATTCCGCGTCAAGATCTTATGAATAGTAGCAATTCCAAGAGAGAGCCCATGTAGGCGGCCAAGTTCACTTGGAATACACCTAGCTCCAAGGTTTCGAGAGCATCGCAAAGATAAAATTAACTGCTCTTCAGTCTCACCAACCTTGGTTGAAGGTGAACTCTTAGGACGTCAGCTTTGGCTGACCAGACCATTTACACCGTCTTTCTGATAACGCTGCCACCATTTTCTTAACGTAGGTCTGGATATGCCACAACGACGACAGACCAAGCCCGCATCACTGGTCTCTTCGTATAGCTTAATCCACTGTAAACGCTGTTGTATTTCTCTGTTCATAGACACTCATTATATTGAAATGATGTCTATGAATCACACAGATTAAGTTATACGGAGCAACTGGACAAAAACGATACAGGGAGTTATTTTGTTCTCTACTTCTCACGCTTATCAGGCATTGCATGCTGCTAAGTTTATTGCTTTTCTCTCTTGGAGGTAGTACAATCCAACAGCAAGAAAATAATGCTATTATTGACTTTAGTTTGATGATTTTCACTCACCAATACTAAGCCTTAAAGAATTGTGATTTTTGGCATACTAATGATTCTTACAATGATTAATCCAGCAGTCTACAACCTCTTTGTCGACTTCATAGTCATCCATTACCTCACTAAATCTTTTAAAACCTGATAATATTGATATATAAATCTCTTCTTGCAAAATAGCCCCTATCGGGCTAAATTTTCCACGAACACTTTCTTCCCAAGAGATGGGAATAAGCAAAAAGTCTAGACAATAATCCTTCAAATATCTTAACCACGTACCATCGCCATATTCTATCCTTGGCAATGAAGAAAAATACAATTTTGTGGTGTCCATCGGTCTAATCGACCCTGGAGATAGTTCCTCCAAACTATAAGATCGAAATCCACTTCTGAACCGCTCCGTATTAAAGGAGAAAGAAGCGTATTCAAAATCGTTAATCATACTTTCCAAGCCATAAACCCTCAGTAGCGCTCTATCCAGCTCAGCATACTTCTTTCTTTCCTTTAAACACCTAACGACCATAAAGGATTTATTAAAAGGCAAGCTGCAGACTTTTGAATTTCCAGTCCTGATATCTAAACAAACATGGCGAAAAAAATAAACATGTGTAGCTCTCATTCTGTGTCCCGCTGCGATAAGCACATGAGCTTCATGTGTCTGCCACCCTGAAAGGAAACAAGCAATTCTTATCTTGCCAGTATGACCCCTCACTAATGCATCACAGCTACACTCCATCTTACTTCCTATTGAGCCATGTGATTTCAGGTATATAGAGGAAGGGGCAATTGATTTATATCCTACGCAAATGCTACTACGCTCAAACCCACTCATCTCTAGCTCTTTCAGCAATTCATAAATATAAAATCGCTCTTGTCGACCCATAAACTGCTGTTCGCTTAATGTCCCTAAGAAATAAAGACCATATAGCCTATTTAATAAAAACGGGTCAATAAATGTTATCTTGTCATTTTCCAGCCTAGAAACAATACCTTGATTAACTTTTAACTCAGAAGCTATTGTTTTTTGATCTATCCTCCATTTAGATCGTATTTGTCTCAAAATTGATGAAACGGGCTCTACAATAATACTAGAAAAATTTTCAGCACAGTGTCTACAGACTGATACAGGAATACTAAATGAAGCATCTTCCAATGCTCTCAATGCGCCAAATTTTTTTTTGCATTGAGTTGTGAGATACAAAATTCTACAGCTATTTAAGTTAAGATCTGCTAATTTAACTTCTTGTATGGATGTGCTAAACCCAGCATCATGCGTTTCTTTTATCTCATCCAAACTATATTCGCGTTCAATATGCAAGTCAAATGGAGATGAAAAATTGTTATTGTCAGCAAATGCATCAGTCGAAGGCTCACAAAAATCACAATGTTTTCTCGAATAAGAACACTCGCGAAACAGCTTAATAAAATCAGATTCTTTTTTTATTCTTGTATAAAAATCATTTATAGAACAAAATTTATTTATTTTGTCAATAAAATCTCTTTTCTGTCCTTCTATACTTTCCCAGTGTTCTTGCTCAATTTGTGCTTTTTCAAAATTTAGCACACCCACTGGAATGTCCCTCTTTAATTTGCACTGTAAAACATCTGTATTTAACCTTTCTACCTCAACAAAGAAGCTTTGCTCAATTTCATGTTTCAATGTACGAGCATCATCTATATCTAAGTGACGTTGCAATCTAGTTTCACCATCTAACAATGCTAACCTGATGATATTTTCAACATCACAGTCACTTCGTAACGCTTTCAATTTATTAGATAGTTTTACGCCAACTAAATTAATGATTTTTTGCAACTCAAATAACCATTTTCTAGCGATATGGGTTTCCAGCGATGGAATATGCTTTCGTAGCAGAGCTATCTTATCATCCTCCCTATCTATAATTGTTTTAATTATCTGGCCTAATGAGCTAGATAACCTGATCTTAGCTAGTCGCATTAGAGTTTTAATAGTTGATGGATAACCATAATTCCCGAGCACTTGGCTTAGATTATCTTCAGTATTCCTGTGTAAACTGAGAAAGTATTCTTCCGAATTTTTTAACTTCTTTATGGTTAATTCGCTAAGTCCTGTAATTTCAGGAAGAACCTCATAAGTATACTGTTTATCTCGTACCCTCCGCTCAATCCATTCTTTCACACTCTCCCCAACGATCCATTCAGAATCGCGATTGCCTGTGTTTGGTTGCAACTCTTGGCCCATGGTTAGCCATAGATTTTTTAACACGAGGTCAATCTGCTCCCAAAGTACATCAACGCTAGCTTCAGGCGTTATTTCTATGCCCATTTTCCTAATGTCAGTAGTAATAACCTGCTCACAGTAGATATCCATTTCGGTCAGAAGATTTCTTTGTAATGTGTTGATCTTATCCATCCTAATATCCATCACGTAAGCCGTAGTAAAGAAATGTGTATATACGACTTATACAGGTTTAAATATCTAATTTCAACGCCTAAGATGATGCCATCAACGTGAGATAACGAGCGAAAATAGCCATCATGTAATCAAGGACAGAATCAATCATTTTTGTTCTAAAGCATGCGCTCTGACGGTACTTTTACTGTGACAACTACTTAGCTGAAAACCTTCTGCTAACCGCCTTGGGGTCTATGTGTGCAGTCACGCTGACATCGGGGGATATTCTGAAGATTTGGTAATTAGACTGCGAAGTGCTGTTTGGGGAGCAGATACAGGAACTAGAGGCTTAACTTTGTTCTACTTATCCGCTTTGCACTCTCAATAATGAGAGCGCCATGAACCAACCTGAGTGCAGAAGTTTAATTGAATATTAAGAACTATCTAAGTAAGTCGCGGTGCCCATACTCGAATCGGTGATGATTCTAAATATCCAAAAAGTTAACAATAATCGCGATAGATAGCTGATTCTTCGCATTGGACTTTAATTACATCTTGTCAGGCGCATCAATTATTCGCTGTGTCTGGCATTGCATAGCCAGCAGGAGTAACTCATGAACAATAATCATCCACTTCTATTTTTAACCGCTGTTTCGTTGTTTGCGCTATCAGCCTGTGGTGGCGGTGACGACGCAGCTACTGCACCACCTGCTTCGGGTGTCGGAAACGGCTCGAATGGGGGAGGAACGAGTATACCGGCATTGTCATTGAGTACGGTGAATGCATTGCCCGACGTCATCCTGGAAAACGACCAAGCACAGTATGTACTTGCGGTTTCTAACGCTCAGCAAGGGTTTTCAGTAGATACATCGTCCTCGGTAGCTGGTGGTACTGCAACAGTTCAGTATGTCACTGATGGCGACAAAGTCATACTGACCGTCACTGCCGGCGCAGTGGATTACGCCAGTGCAGCAATCACCACTACAGTGACAGTTACTGATGGCACCAATCGCAAGGTAACTCATACCAGCAAGGCTGTGCTGAAAGATAACACTGCAGGACTCATCATAGCGAAAATCAGCGGTACTGCAGCAGAGATGACAAAGTTTTCGGAGCGTACCCAGTCACTGGCCTTGGTGAACAAACTTTCAGAAATCGCCATGGTAATGGGGGAAACCATTGACCGCGATTATGGCACGGAGTTTCAGGCTGAAGTGAATGGCAGCGATGTAAAAGCGCTGCTTGATGCGTGGATTACCAGTGGCCCAGCGCTTATTGCCTCCTACAACGCAGGTCAGGTGGGGGAGACTGCCCTGAACACAGCCATGAATGACATCCTCACCAAGGCTCAGATCCACTCAGAAGCTGGCGTACAAGTGTTGGCCGAGGTTGCTGCACTTGCCCGCATCGCCACTGGCTATTTCACAGTGACGGGGGTGTATCTGGATGAAGTGGATTACGGACTGTCGATGTTCGAAGGTAATCCAGCGCTGGGCTCTTATCAAAACGGCGTATGGCAATACGCAGCACCAGTGTCCTTCCTGGCTGCCATTGTCGGTACTGATGCCAACATGTGCTCAGCAAACTAATTGAATTCTGAATGGGAATGATAACATGAAAAACGTCACTTATAAGCTGTCTACTCTAACCCTGGCTCTGGTAGCCTCCTTCGCCGCCATAGCCAATGACACCGTGCGAGTGGTGATAACCAAAGGCCAGACCACTGAAATCCAAAGCACTAGTCGTCAACAGAACCGAGCCCCTGTTGCCCTAGGTGAAACCTGCGTGGCGACCCCTCACGGTGAAGCGCAATGGTGCTTCAGCGGCAATGACGCCTCCCAGATGCGCTCGCAGTCTACCGTGTCCAGTGGTAGCCCTATGCAAGTTGTGACACTGCCAAGCTACGGTTATTCAGCTACCGAAGTGGCCAGACACCTGAATGCTAAAGGCGTGTTCGGTCATGTCGAAGCTGACCTAGAAGTATCCAGTCGTGACAGTATGCCCAATAGTGCTGGTGATGTGAGCAGCAGTGCCACCAACGATCCAGCATACAGCTATGCCCAGCGTTTCTACTTTGAGAATGCCGAAATTAGCCCTTCTGGCTCTGATATCGTGGGTATGTGGGATGCCGCTGGTATGAGCAAGATCACCAACCAGGCCGGTGACGCCCCAGATGTACTGGTGATTGACTCTGAGTTTGTGGCAAACGACGAAGTGTCTTACTACAGTGGACGCAACTTCTCCACCACAGCCCTTGTTCAGGGAGGACCTGAACAGAAGCGCAGTGACGACTACACCCCACCCGCGGAACTGGCTGGTATGTGTCAGAGTCATGGTTTGAACGTCAGCAGCATCATCGCTGCCAAGATGGGTAATGGCACCGGCATGGCTGGTGTAACCAATAACGTCAGACTCCACGCTATCAAAGCCCTGACGTGCGGTAACGGTTGGCTGAGTGATGCTGCCGATGCGCTGTGGTGGGCGACCGGCCGTTCATTCGATGGTGTAACTCCGTATGCCGGCAAGCCTGGCTCTATCAACATGAGTATCTCCGCAGCGATTGCGACAACGGACGCCTGTCCAGCGTATTTGCAGGAAGCGATTGATGCCGCTACCGCCGCAGGTTGGACCATCGTGGTTGCCGCAGGTAACTACAACGCGAATACTGCCGGTTATGTTCCAGCCAAGTGCGACAACGTCATCACCGTAGCCGCGGTAGACCGCTCTGGCGGTAGGGCTGGGTTCAGCAACTATGGTGAACACGTCGACATCGTCGCCCAAGGCGAAGACATGGCGATTATGTGTAATGACACCACCACTGCCTGTTATGGTCAGGGCACCTCTTACGCCGCACCACTGGTAACTGCCGCACTGACAGTCACCAAGTACGTGGCCAAAGCGACCCCAGCACAGCTGAACGAAGCCCTGTCATTCACTGCCCGTACTGACACTGTGGGTTCAACCTGTGGTTCTGGCGTGTGTGGTGATGGTTTGATGGACGCGACCAAGCTGTTCAATCTGACCAACGCGATCACTGCTGGCACCGCCAACCGCCTGGAACACGTCCTGTCAGGCAAAGATACCTGTGAGCAAGAATGGTATCTTGACCACTTCGGCAATGCGGCTCGTCTGTGTGAAATGTACAAGCTAACTATGATGGATGGTATCACTAGAGAGGACATAAGCTATCGCTTGTACTCCGTTTCTTCAGGTGAAGTCATGAGCTCAAATGCTCAATTTGAAGGTGAATTTACCTCTGGTAGTGTTGTGCTGCATAGCTTGACTCCAGCCACCCGAGATTACGCAATCAAGGTATGCCAGAATGATGATTGCGGTACCTGGTTTCCTGTAGATGTCACTCTGGCTCTTAAGCCTGCATCATGTAGCTAAAATGGAAGGAGGATCAGCCTCCTTTTTCCTACGTCAATTTTCAGGTAATGACATTAATAGTATTTCGATTGCCCAGAAACAGCATAGTTCTCATAAAACTAGAAATAAAAACAGATAAGAGATAAAGCATCTGTTTTGCGATAAAAGCAACCAGGCAAATCGGCCTACTAAAAATAAATAATGCGAAAAGATTGAGTGAGTTTAAGACTAGCTTGACAGCTGCAAAAGATGCTTGTCAGCCAAAAGCAGGAAGTCGAGACAATCAGAGGTAGACTGCCTATAAGCGCAGTTACACCAGTGAGTAACAGTTTTAGGCTACCATTTTAGGTGGCCAGTGTCTCAGCGAGCAATAGGTCAGTATGTGGTGCTGATGAACCAAACTGGTCTACATGATGGATATCAAAATCTTCATTGTTTGCTCGAGACTAAGACTTGCATCAAAGTCTTGGTTGAATTTATCGATTCAATAAAAAAGGAATGGTTACCAGTATGGTAAAAAACACAAGAAATTGACTTAGCGGGATTTTTCGTACAATTTCCAGCAATATTTAATCAACCTTGATCCAAGAACTTAAGATCATATAGCTGATTCTTAGGGATAGTGACTATGGAAGAAGATTATTCAAAGAGTAAGGTCGAATAATTGATATTATGCAGTAAGCGGTAAATAAATAGTGATAATGCTGCAAAATTTATTGACAATTTTTAAACTCAACAAGGCTACATGAGATAACTGTCTCTGTTCCTTATAACAGGCCTAGGTAAGATAAGAACTGCCCCCCTTGAGCAACCTCCATTTAGACGCAAAATAGTTCCCTGATCTGTATGTTCCTATTGGAGATAAAGAGCAAACAATATAGGCTGAAATCCCTAAAAGAGAGTTTAGTTGCAATAACAGGAAATGCTAACATGCCATCTAGAACAACATTTTTAGATAATTTTAATACGTGTATTCTTTGTAAAGTAGGAAGTGCTCGTGTGGGCTCAAAAAGTTGCACTTGTGACAATTATATAGGTGAAGCAGAGGTCTTAACACTTGCATTGTCTTCAAATGGATTCTGCTTATCAGACTTATATAAACATATCACAGGATCCAAAGATTTTATGGAAGTGTTTGACTATAGATTCGATTATAATGAATTTTTTGATCCTTACGTTGCAGCCGCAGATTTTATAATTAACGCCGGAAAATATTACAAGGATATAGATAGAGTGTTAGTCTATTCAAAAAAATCACCCCCAGTTCGGCACATTAAGATGCTCCCAGTTTTATTCGAGTACTTAAGGGATATGATTCAGAACGGAGGCAAAAAGGTGTACTTTATTACAGAGTCTGGAGCTAAAATATTACAGAATATAGTTATTCTAACTCTGGAAACAGACATTACGAAATTTGAGCATACTGCAAAGTCTGTAAAAGATGTCAATTTTCAAACATATAATATTGCCATTCATATAAGAGATAGTATTTATGGCACAAAAAATGGTTTTTTATCCGCTGAGACTTTCAAAAACTCTTTTGTTGAAATAATATCAAAAGTAAAGTGTAATGACTTTAGTTTGCCAGTAAAAAATGCGCAAGCTATGGCAGATATGTTCTGTTACACGCGAGGACTATTAAGAGGAAAGAAACCTTTGAGCTATGAGTCGATAAAGTTAATTGAGGATTACTCCGAAAATTATAATCATTACAATACAAATCGTGAAAAAGTATTTAACCCGAAAATTAGAGATGAAGCAGAGTATGGTGTGCTAGCTGAAATATAAAGCAGAAATATTTGAACTCCCTCCCGTTTTCAACCAGCTCTTGATAGTGATAGAAAGTATCACGGGAAAGCCCCATGACTTTACAAGCTCGAGACACGTTTCCCAATTCTTCAGCGAGATTGAGTAAACCAGCTTTGTGTTTAATGATGGGATTGTTAGTATGAAGCATGAGAGTTACCTTTTTGCTTTGATTAAGTTTCGACACCTTTATCAAAACGGGTAACTCTCATCTTTTCAAGATGATGTGTCAGATCTAGTCTGAACTAATACAACCAAAGCAGTAGTCGCTGATCTGTTCGACATAACTTAATCCACTGTAATCAGAGCTGTATTTCTCTATTGATAGACACCAATTATATTGAAATGATGTCTATCAATCACACAATTTAGGCAACAACGCAATCCAACTCAAACAAAATATCGCTACATTTTGCACTCGTTCAGCTTGAGTTCTGCTTAGAAAAATTATCTACAACAGCCTTTTATGAGTTTCAGATAACTTTTGCATAATCCAATTCAGTGCTGCGCTCATCTATCCACTTCTAAATTTACTATAATATCCAAAGGCTTATCTGTTATTTCATAGATTTTGTGATGCGTTTTATAGCCTTTTGCAGATACTGCAATATCATATTTCCCGGGATTAACATGCATACCATGACGATATTTATCCTTAATATTTATTACTTGAACTACGGCATCAACACCATAACTCGCACGTACCCGGATATATAAAGGATCATACTGATAAGTTGGATTTTCTTGCTCCGTCGGAGTCATTTTCTTTAATGTAATGAGTTTTTCAAACAATCCTGCTTTTACATCGTAAATTTCATAATGTGTGAAATAGCCCTCTTTTTCGATACGGACTTCATACATTCCTGGGGGAATGTCATAACGTTCATCTGCATTCACTATTTGAACATTTGCTGCCGGACGTGACGTGATTTTCAGCCTAGCCAAATTGCGGGCTTTAAGTCCATTATCAATTTGCTTTTTCGTAGATTCTTTTTCGCTATTTACTCCAATTAGCTTTTTCACAGAAATAATACCATCTGCCAATAAATACTCGACAGACTCCGCATAATAAGCAATCCAATTTTTCGGGCCTTCAATATTGCCTGTCATCCATCTAGCAGGCTCCCAACGGTATTTATCAAAAGAACCTTTGTTAAAGTTGATTACTTTCCCGTCAAATTTTACAGGCTTATATCGATCATGGTAATCATTCATATAGATACTAAATGAAATGATTAGCGAAAAAAATAGAATAATATTAATTAGGTTAATTAATTTATTCCAACCTTCTTGACGACGGTAATAATGAAAAATGGAAATAATTCCAACAATAATTGGACCAATAAACGCGAAAAATATAAAGACAGATATCGGTAGGAAGAAAAACAGAAAACCCCACCCCTTACTTGAGACAACGCCTATTTTTGAAAATTCAGAAGTCAAATAAAAAGAAAGTACTCCGCCAAGTGCGAGAAAAACAATAGCTGGCCATGATTTCTGTTCTTTGTTTTGTGAGAGATAAACTTCAATACATTCCTTATCTAAAGCTGCAAACGTCCCAGGAAGACAAAAAGACATTAGTATTATCAATGGGCTAGCTATCAATAAGCTAGATACTTTGAGCACCATAAAGCCAAGCATCATTAGCCAAGCAAGAATAAAGAAAAAAACTATGGCAGGGAATAGTGAGCCTCTTTTTGTTGTCGTGTAAGTCGAACCGTTACTACGACGATAGGTGGTCTCATAAATTGTATTATAATCTGCCTCCGCATATTTCCCCCAGATCTTGAGTGTAGAATAGGCCGGCAAACCAAGCGCCATTAATCCACCGACAACGGGTAAGCTCATATATGGAAATTCTTTAATGTACCTTAAAAACATTACTCATCCCTCTTTCTAGCAAGAATTAGTGCCAATTATTAATATCACTCAAGGAAGGTGCGGTTAGCAGTTCGCTTCTCCCTACATGACGCCCATTCCATCTTTATCGACGTCAACTGGGGCTTTGTTTCCTTGATAGCGAAAACACTAAGACAAAAAATCAGGATAATACCTTATCAAATCGCAAACAATCAACGACAGTTCAAGAGCTTCAAGCTTGATTTTTTGTGTTAAAAATTAACTGTATAGTTGTTTATCCTTTTAGGAATCCACGCCAATGTGTGCTTTCATGGCGGAATACCACTGATTACTTTTCTTGGCTTTATGCATGACTTTGTCGTTGCTGTTGTCTTTGTTTTGTATTTGGTGGAGCTGGGGCTTGAATTATCGTTCCATCCACCAATGTGCCCAAGGTCATCACAACACCACACTCGGCCAGTAATTGATTAAGGGTACTGAGGATTTTGTGGTACAGCTTATGCTCCAGCAAGAACAGGAAATTCATAATGGTGGCACGGTCTGGAATGGCTTTATCCAGTGATAGATGGGCAAACTGGCGCATGGAGGTGATTTCGTAGAGGGCATCTTCCTTGTAGGTCTGGCGGCGTTTACTGGAAAACTCACTATCGGCAAAAGTCAGTTGCTGGCTCATTAGCTTATCTCTTCGCTGGTTCAGTCCACGAAACAAAGATCTCACATTCGGGACTTATTCACCTTCCCGAATCGGAAGCATATCACGTATTCCTACACTTTTTTGTGAGATAAAATTAAATTTGTTACTCAAAGTGAGCCTTTGACTATTATGAGTTAACTTTTTAACGATGTTTTGTTGCTAATGGACGTTTAATAAAAGTATTGTGACTATAGAGGCTTTCAGGTGTTTCTTGTTACGGGTCCCTCATGAAAAGCAGTCTGAATTTCAGGAAACTTAATCCAATCTATGCTGCAAAGGCGTCGGTCTTGCTTCCAAATTTTACGTTAGACTGTAACTTCTGGCTGTGTAGCTTGTCGCTTAACCTTCGGTTACATAACTTTGCTTTAGTAGATGTAAAAACCTATTTTTTATATCTCATACCTTTACTAAGTGATAAATCGAGTCTGAATTTATTAATAGCACACAATGCTTTTCTTTTTATTAGTTCAGTCAATTCTGAGGCATAACTTTTTAACTTATCTATCTCGCAAAGCCATTTAGAAATCTCCATCTTACAATCAGCGATCTCTGACTCAAGTGAGTCCTTTTTCTTTTCTGAAATTTTAATTTCTTGCTTAAGATTTCGGGATTTTAGCTCTAACTCGCCTGATAAGATTGTTAAATTATTAAGTTTTTCCTTTACAAAAATTTCTTTACGACAATGGTTAATATTGGTAATGCTTTTTGACTCTCCACGAATAAAACCAAGATTTCTGAAACTATCTGATACCAAGTCTTGCATTTTTTCGAAATTAGGATTTAGCTTCAGCGTTCTACCGGAATCATTTTTACCTTTAACCATTAAATGTCGTAATGGAGCTACTTTTTTCTGAAAGTCATAATTGAAAAAGGTTATATGCGCATGAACGTTCCGAATGAACTTTCCAGATAGATCGTAATGCCCTTCATCAAGGTGCAGATCTATTGAAAGAGGCTCAAATCCAAATTCTATTTTTATGGACTTGGCATATCTCTTGAGGCCATTCAGAACTCGTATTCTTGTTTTTTCTTGTCCAATCTTTTCTTCAATTAACGAATATTGACTTTCGGACAGTACAACCACATGTTCGAATAACGCATTAAAATCGGAACGGATTTTTTTCCCGGTGACAGTTTTATAGCGTTCGCATGCACGCTCAAATGCTGAGATGCCATCTGTACAGCCATAAGCGTACAGACCCACATTGTTATGGATGTATTCTGGCTGCACATTAGGTGAGCGAGTAGCTCCCTGCCGCAGTGCGTGGACATGGTCCAGCAACGCAACAGCGTTGCTGGACTTCATGTACTGAGTTCTAACGGAAGCAAATCGGCGATGCTGCATATATCATTCGCCTATGTCTACACGCTGAAAACGATTGCAGCTATGTGCGATAGCCATAGTCATATTCCCAATCACGTCGCACTGCATGAATTTGTCATTTTGATATACGCCATTGATACAAATTTCACACGTAAACAATTTACGATTTTTCGTTAGTGAATCGAGCAATTCACGTTCAGACAATTTTGCAACAGAAATTTCAAAACTTGCATCTATCATGCAATCAAGAATCAAGCTTTTCAATTCATCCTCAATATCTAGCAATGAAACTAAATTAACCAGAGTTTGATTTCGAGATTCGAGCCTTCCCCCCTTAAACTCTATGAAATCAGCTTTATTTGTTATCTGCATTTCAGTCAAATACACATAAATTTTATTCAGTGGATCTGTATTAACAAGTTCAGGTAGTCGCCGCTCTATCGACAACACTAGATTGTCATATAATCGAATTTTTTCAAGACGAACTCTTTCACGCAACGAACTAATTGAAATATTAGAAATCATTGTAGAACTCCTTGTGTTACACCCATAACTATATTATCACAATATTTTTTAAAGTTAGTTTTGACGTCGTTTTTTTGCGTCAGCAAACCCACCGCGAAGCGACCTATGAACATAGGTTTTAGTGGGTTAAAACCTATTTAAAGATATAAGATATAACCAGCGGTGTAGCAGGAGATTTTTTAAGAGAGATGAAAGATAAGGATACCATTGGCAAAACAGACTCACACTTATAAGTTTATTATACGCTACAGATCGTAAACAAAAATGTACAAGTTACATATGCAACAGCACTATAATTTTTTTAAAATTTAATTGGGTATATCTTAATCGTTAAAAAACTTATGTTCTAATAAAGTAAATAAGGGGATTTTGAATTGAAAGTGGAAATTCTATTCATTTAAAATTAATTGAATTAGTGCTAGACAGCCCATTTTTAGAATCAAGTTTAGAAATAGGCTGTCTCGCGAAAGCTTTACATTAAAGTGAAAGAGATAACTTGCTCACAACAGGTCGGCCACTATGAAACTTGAAATCATTATCATCGTTTGAAATAAGCTCTGCCTCAATAATACCAAAATAATTGACACGTTTTGATATATCATACCCGGCAATATCCTCAGCCAGTGAAAGATAATCTTGATAATGGCGAGCCTCGGAACGCAACAAAGAGACATAGAAGTCTCCTAATCGCGTATCAACATGAGGAGCTAGTTTAGCAAAGCGCTCGCAAGAGCGAGCCTCGATATAGGCACCACAAATCAATTTATCAATCAGAGTATCAGGCTCATGATTAGTTACGTGAGACAACAAATTCTTGGCGTATCGGCTAGATGTAATATTCCGATACTCAATATTGTACTCTGACATAATTTCTAAAACTTGATAGAAATGATGTAATTCCTCTTTGATCAGCAGTACCATTTTATCAATAAGATTTTGCCCATATGCAGTACCTGACCGAGGTATCATTGATCTAGTTAAACGATTGTGAGTTGCCAAGTTTTTCCAGTCACCAACTTTACGATAAGCAAAATTTTCATAAGGCTTTAACCAGTCTAATAATGCATCTCCACTAAGCTTATCTACCGCATATTTACGAATCAGAAACATAGCTGATTGCGCTGCTTTTAATTCACAAATTAGATGATCCAGCAGGATAATCGGGAGATTATCAGACTTTTTTGCTTCATTAACCCATTCTATTGGAGTCTCACATTTAAGAAACTCATTGATTGGTTTTAGTAACTCATTGTAATTTTCAAAGTTCATCAGAAAAACCATCTATTTCAAATTTAAAAGAAGTTCCGCTATCTTTCTCAATATTTAGCGAATGAACCATTGCGGCTAGGTCAATCGGTCCCATTTTATTATTAGACCTTGGATAGAGTAACTTATCTATAGTCCAATCTTTAGAACGAACTTCGCCATTGAATATCTCAGAATTATAAAAATCTCTTTTGCCATTGAAAGTATAAATATAGCTGAGTCGACTTCTATCATATAATATATAATGTAGCGAGGCCATTTCTTCATTAGTATCAGGATTGCTAAAAGTAAGAACTCTGTCTTTCAATAAAATTTTACAACCTGTTTTATTCAGTTCCAAATTATATTGACTTGGGCTGCTTATTGAAAGATCGTATATTTCATTTGAAATACTTTTTAACGATTTCTGTGCTAAAATCTTCCCCCGTATACCTCTAACTTTAATTTCTAAAAGATCTATATTTTCTTGTAAGTCATCCATTACTGATAATGTAGCATTCGCAGCTTTTCCCGCATTAACACGTGATTTGTATTGCGAGCTTGCATCAGCCAAAGCAACACGAAGTTTCGTAATTTCCTGCTGAGTTTTTACCTGTTCTAATTCTAGGCTATTCATTCGTTTATAGTCCGTCATCATTGCAAGTATCACAGGCTCTACATAGTAGATAAAAAAATGATAAGCAACGACATAGGGAAACGTAGTTGATGATGGGCAAGATTCGCCTCCGGAACGCTGTTTTTTAGAACATCTAAGCAAAGGCATAGTACTATTGGTTTGTTGAATGCTCATCCCGCTGCCGCAATGACCGCATCTCACCATTCCATGCAAAGGCCATTTTCGGTCCTCACGGACACTAGTAAACAATTTACCGGCATGAATTCGTTGAGCGTTATAAAATGTTACGTCATCTACGGCAGCCTCATATAGTTTTTCGCCATAAACCCTGCCAATGCATTTTTCATTTTTTAAAATACGGATAATCTTAGTAGGATTCACATTTTCTAAAGGTTTAATATCACCATATAGTTTCCGCAATTCACGTTCTATTAAAACCTGTCCTTTCCCGGTCGCGTGCAATTTAAATAGATCTCTAACTACAGGAGCAAACTCATTCAGGGTACCATCACTGTTTAACCAAAAGGGCATTCTCATTTTAGGAGAGATTTTTTGTTCCCTAGCAAGCTTTTCTCGACGATCCCACGAACCCTTAACCTTTTTGGCGCGCCACTTCGACTCCTCGTGAGCTTTTTCAATTTCAATTATAAGTGAAATTCGCAGTTTAGAATCATTCACAGCTTCTGGTGGGTAGTAATTACTACCTCTGGCAGTGACAATCGATACCCCATGTTTCCAAATTTTTTTAATCAACTCCTCAGATTGATCAATATCCATTCGAGTCAAACGTGAAAAATGTTCTACTAGAATAATTGACCCTTTTGCTACCAAACCAGATTCGATCGCTTTCACTAGTCGACCTAAAGAACCGTGGTCAACATGCCTCCCCTTATACGCTGATAAGCCTGCGTCTATAAGTGGCCTATCATCCAATTCAACTACTACGCAGTTTGGATGCCTACTCAGCCATTCCCGCTGTGCCTCGCCCTGACGAAAGAGCGAGCTGTTCCCCTCTTGCCCTGAAGAACTAAAACGCTGGTAAAGATAAACATTTCCAGAAAGATTGCTTGTGTCCATTACGTACTCCGATGAGCAACACTACCGATTCTATCACTATATGCACATATTATCATTTAGCTCGCAAACTAGATGATCACGTAAAATCGTAGATAAATTTTCAGGTTTAATTGCCTCTGTAACCCACTCATCGGGTGTTTTACATTTCAAAAAAGAAAGGATTGGTTCTAATAGGGCTTGTTCATACATCGCGGACATCCATTAAATCAAAAATTTGCATGTACTGTATTGTATAAGAACTAGCATCGCTATTCGACAACCATCTCTTTTGTTCTATTTAGACACATTCAACCACAATGCTAACAAACCTTTGTTATTGAACGAATTATTTTAATTTTCCCATCAATTTCACATCTATGATCAATATGTTCAAAACTGTGGATCATACCTAGTTCCTGAAGCTCTTTCAGTCCTCGCTTAAACAACTTTATATTATTACGGTTGTAAGTTAACTCTGCCTTTTCATTACTGCAATTGACTACTTTTGAGCCTTTCTTACTTAGCTTCTCATCAAGGTCTTTCAACTCTTTATCAGTAAGCAACAATTCTTTACCAAAAGATTTCAAAATCGTAGCAACGCTGAGGGTAAACTCATTCACTGATGCTTTTTTATTGTTCGTTTTCCAATTGTTAGAAACGTAAGTTAAGTAAGCGAACCGTCCTGCTTGTGAGTTAATAGATAAAAAAGTTGTCAAACTAGACTTTTGCTTTTTAGCAAGTTGCGCAAGAACTTGTAATTTTGGCGATACATGTATGGTGCAATTATCACTCTGAGAGTCATAGTGAAAATCAGAAATGAGAGTCATTGCTCCCCAACTATCGTCATTTAGTCTATAGCTAATTTGGCATTTATTGAGCTTTAGAAGTACATCTCTAAGCTCATTCCTGAATGACTGGCGCATCTTGACAGGTGTGTCGTTAACTTTATGCCTTGGCCAGCAGGCTTTGATGAGTTTAGATGCAGAAAAACTTAACTTACCGCTATGCTCACTAAAACTGTCAATTTGAGAAAATATGTAATGAAAAACAGGGTAATCTCGTAACAGATTCAACTGTGGACCACTAATTGTCATCGTTTCTAAGCCGTTAGAAAGGGAAACATCATGCTCAACATCCTGATATCTCCTTTCATCATCACTATAGCCAATCCCAATTTGATCCTTTTTCTTTCTACTTTCGGGTAAAAAAAGCGGTGTCTCCAAAAATAGCTGCGGGATCTCAAACTCACCATGTAGTGGCACACTGAATTTGGCCACCTAATAAGAAATGTTATGATCTCATTCATAGCGAATTTAGGTGACAAAATGAATAAAAGTAAACGTGCACGATATAGCGCAGCGATTAAGCTCGAAACTGCCCAATTAGTCATTGACCAGGGCTATACACAAGAAGCGGCAGCCAAAGCCATGAACGTAGGTAAATCAACGGTCAGTAAGTGGGTAACGCAGCTTCAGGTCGAGCGCAAAGGGCTTGCTCCTA
>NZ_JAKKRH010000060.1:0-22146 GCF_025654465.1 Shewanella sp. SM101 | reverse complement strand
TTGCCGCTTTTGTTGAAAAATTCAAAGGTGTGGGTGGGCAGTTGTAGTGATATGAAGAGCTCTTTTCACGTAGTTAATGCTTGATGAAAAGAGCTCGATATTTTTAAATTAGTGCTGTTTTTTTTCGAGATAGCAGATATGAATATTCAAATTAGTTTAATTATTATGCATTTTCTGGATAGGTCATTGGCCCACAAATGGAGCTAATAAATAAAGCTACTAAATGATTTCTGTCCAGAAACATGTTTCATCGGATGGTCAAGACAACCATTATGAAACTTATTCCTCTCCCACAGAGAGGTGTGTTAGTAGGTGATTCTCAGGAATCAGTTGGCAAGGTGTGTTAGTAGGTGATTCTCAGGAATCAGTTGGCAAGGTGTGTTAGTAGGTGATTCTCAGGAATCAGTTGGCAAGGTGTGTTAGTGGGTGATTCTCAGGAATCAGTTGGCACGCCCCGCCATCGTGAAGCAACTTAAAGGGCTCTATTTTGAATATTCAAAACGGTCATAGAAGCCCGGTATTTAACGGATTGCAGATAAAGCAGATTTACGTCTTGCTAACTTAATTACAGACTTACCTTTTTCCGTATAGCCTAAATAACTTTGCTTAGAAATACTGTTTTGCATATTTTTGATAATTGTTGGTAATTCTGTTTCTGCAATATTCCAATCATCATCATGCAGTTCAAAAACCTCGCAAATATTGCAGTCGCCGGTTTCTACTGTGATTAATGGAAATAGTCGTTCCGTAAATTCATTAGCTCTTAGGTGCGGCTTAATGACCTTTAAGTAAAATGCCGCTTGTAAGTCATAGCGTAAATCCGCGAATTGATAGGAAGCTAGATATGGATTAGCACTTCGCGTGGTCTTAAGATCGCACGGTACGATAATGCCTTTCAATACCACCAACCAATCGACTTTACATTTCAACATCAAACCAGTTTCATTATCTTTAGATATAAACATTACCTCTGGCATACCCAATTTACGGTCTAAAAACTTAGTTGCATAAGTGTTTGATTTTACCGCTTCATCCAGTGCAATAACATCTAATTGCATCTCTCTGGATACAGGTAATTTTAATGCTTTCTGAGCTAACTCGGGAGTCTCGTCTAATAATTTAATGATCGCGCTACAAGTAATATTAAAATCTAGCGCTTCTATACAAGCATCATAGCAATCTATGCCTATATTGGCTTTAATCCATTCAAGCTGGCGAGTCTCAAATGGCTTGTCGCTAACACCAGCAACATGAAGGCGGCGGCTGAGTTCAGATATCGTGCCGGATACTTGCAAGCCGTGTTTGACACAAGCCGATTTCAAGTCAGCTAGACTCTTTAAATCGTTGGGGTAGTCAGCCGCATCGAGCAACGTAAAGCGGCGAGAGTTAAAAACATCCACTCCTTCCAGCACAATCTCATGTGTCAAAGTACCGGTTTCCCGAGATTTTTTATTAAATAATCGCCCGTTCTTGTCCACATAGTTACGTTCATATTTCTTAGGGCTATCGACATAACATTTCACTTGGCTAGAGCTAATAGCATCTAGATCATGATAAACGTCATTGGGAACGTTGGCGTACACTCCTTCGATTAACTTGCCATTATCGTCCAAGAAAGTGGGGCGGTTATTTTTGTAGCCTGATTTAACTAGGTGGGCCAATACCGATGGGATTAACACATCATCAGAAGCAAAAGAGCAAGCAGATTGAAATGCAGTTCGGGGTGCTGGTTCAAAATAAGCAGCCATTGCGCGGTTTAGTTCATCTAAGTCGTAGGCTAAATTAGTCATGATTTTTTTACCTTTAATTATTTATCTACCTCAATCATTGCACTCTTTCTAAATGACGCAAATTTTGGGGTTGAGGCAAATTTAGATAAAAAAATGCCCCGCAGTGCGAGGCGATGGAGTGAGTTCATAGCAGAGCTAGAAGTTCATAATTGCTTTTATAATGTGAGCATCATATCAATCAACTCAATTAGCGCAAGAATTATAGAAAAAAAGCCTCTGAAATTGACAGAAATAGCTAAAACTGGTCAAATGCATAACACATTTATATATTTGGTTGGTTATGAATATCAAAGCAAGGGTTAGAGCAATCTCTACGTTATGTCTATTGTTAGTACATGCTCAATCTTCTGTAGCTAACACGGGCAATAGTGCCGGGCTCGATGCCTTAGTTCAGGCTAATAAAGATGTCAGTGCCACACAAAAACTTCATCCTACTGGCAACACTGGAGGGAACGGTGGCGAGGATGGAAATCAGCTTATTAAAGATGCCTTTTCTATGCTTGACGATATTAAATGGTCGCAAGCTCTGCCAGTGAAAGGGCTCGTTATGATGGTGTCAAAGGACGGCACTCAGGTGTTAGCCTCTACTGATGGCCGCATATTAATAAAAGGAGGTCAGGTATTCGATGGTTGGAATCGCTCAATGATAATCACAGAAGCTAACGCTAAAGCAGCATGGTTAGCTAAAATTGATAAAACATTGGGAGTTTCAGTTAAAGATATGAGTGCATATTATATCGGTGACTTATCTAAACCTGAACCTGATTTGGCTGTTTTTGTTGATCCGTTATCCTCTGATTTAAACAAGAAACTGTTTGCTTCTCTAATACCACTCAAAGATAAACAAATTGCCATTTTATTAACTCCACTGGTGAATGGTAAGTTGGCAGCAGTTCGAGCTAGGCAACTATGGTGCGCTAAAGACCAAGATCAATCCCTTCGTTTGCTTCTTGACGCGGATACCGTCACGGAACCTGAAACTCTCGAAAACTGCGACATTAAAAAATTGTCCACAACCATCGGCGTAACTCAATTTTTACAAATCCAGCGGCTACCGTACTTAGTTAATAGCTATGGGCTGCATTTCGTCGGCATACCTGCTTCTGTACCTACATTTATCGCGCAATCGGAGAAAAAATAAGATGCTCAATCAATTCAAATTAGGCTGTATTACCGTTGGCCTAGCTTCCTTATTCGGTTGTGCGTCGATGTTTGAAACAGGCGAAGAACCCACTGTTTGTGCGAATAACACTAATAGCGGCTTACCTTGTACAAGCACAAGAGACATCCTGAAATATGCAGATACACCTGGGGGGATAGCAGCCGAAAAAAACCGCCGTTTAGAGGCCGAAGATAATGACGTTAAGGTCAGTAAAAATGTTGTCGCAGATCAAGCGCAAAGTGGCTATGGACAGAGTATAGATCTCAATCAAGTTAGGGAAGCATACACATTTACGGCTGATTTAAATCGTGCTCTACCAGCGCCAGAACCTATGGCAGTAAGGCAGCCCCCTAAAATGTTACGAGTCGCATTTGCGCCTTGGCAGGACGAACGAGGTCGATTACAGAATGTCGGTTATGTTTACGCAGAGGTCGAAATTCGTAAATACACCTATGGCCGCGAGGCGTTCAATATGCCTGCACAAATAACACCTCTCTACATTCGCCAACAATCTATTGAAGATGAGCGCAATGGAAATCCTACTAGCATTAATGGTGTCGGTATTAAAACAACTAAAAAACAGTTCAATGCTGATGTCGAGGCGGCTAAAGCAGTATTAGACCAAGCGCCAAAGGCCATGAAAGACGCACTCGAATTTCAAAATAAGTAGGGGCGTAATATGACAACACTAGATCAATGGAAAGCCAATTTAGGGCTCGAAAAATATTCTGCGATTATCCCTATTCTGGATGAGTTTACAGGTGATGACGGCCAACACACAGGATATATATTAGAGGGGGGATATCTTGGAGCTTCATGGTTATGCCCCCCATCAAGCGGTTACGGCGCAAACATAATAAGTACCCTTGACTCGGTTTTTAAGAAAATATATCCAGAAGGTACGGTTATTCAGTTCTCGTTAGTTGCCTGTGATGACCTAGTTACTGTGTTGGACAATTACAAACATTGTCGCGGCAACCGGAATAGATTTGAAACTGTTATTGATACTGAAATTACAACTGACTATATGGTGGACTACTACAAGGCGTTGGCAGATACATCCATACCATCGAGGGACATGGAAGGTGTGCCGCTTCGTAATTTTGAAGTATGGGCGTCAATTAAAGTTCCTATCAAAAAAGCCATGCCAGCAAATGAGGAAGTGGAAGATTTTATAGATATGGCGAATAATTTTGAGGGGTCGTTACAACAAATTTTCGGTTATTGCACGAAAATGGCCCCTGAAATTCTAATCAACCGTTTGCAAATGATCCATAACCCTTCACCGGATGCGGTTTGGCGTCGAGGTATGGTAGTTAATGGGAAACAAGGCTGCTATAAGCCAACACAACCCATACGTAACCAGCTATTAGAATCGGGGACCGAAGTAAGAGTAGATGGTCGAGATCATTTAGTAATTGAGGCCGCCGATGGTACTGAACGATACATTCAAAGCGTGAGCATCAAAGAATTTCCTGACAACGTATATCAAGGCACGTTGCACCTACTTACAGGCGATTGGCTCAAGGGGGAGGATGGTGCAATTCCGGGGAATTTCATGATCAATCTTGTTGTCGAAATGAGTCCCAAAAAAGTTAGCAAGGAGTACGGAAAGCGCCGAGTCATGGCTAAGCAAATTGGAGAAGGGCCGTGGGCGCGATGGATTTCATCACTAAAGTATGGGCTTCAAGATTTTGAATATTACGAGCATTATCTAGAACGTGAGAAAGCACAGCATTGCCGTTTTCACCTCAATTTCCAAATGTGGTCAGACAGCCTGAAAAACGTTAAAAACAACACCAAAAAACTGATAACTCGCATGGAAGGTTATAGTTGGACTGGTGGCGTGGATAGCATGATAGGCCGATTTACGTGGCTAAATTGCTTACCTATGTGTACCACGCCAGAAGTTAGTGACTTTATAGAACGATTCGATTTTCTGCCGAGCAACCTTGTCAAGTTCTTCGTGCCGATGGTGGCATCATGGGCTGGAAATGCCATTCAACGCCCTATATTAACTTATATAGCCCGTGACGGTCAGCTTATGACCTTTGATCCATTAAAGTCAGACTCTAATTACAATATTTTCATTACAGCCACATCTGGTGCCGGTAAGTCAGTATCAGCCAACTACTTAGTAGAGGGCATACTGTCAACAGGGCAATCACGTATCCCGGATGCTTTTGGAGTACAGCATGGTAAGCCTGACGGCGGAAGAGTTTTCATTATCGACTCGGGCCGTTCTTACGTTAAAACTACAGAACTCTACGCTGGTCAATTCGTGGAAGTGCTCCCCGATAACCGCTTTATATATAATTTATGTCCCTTCAAATCCATAGACGAGTCGCAAAAAGACGATGATGATTCTATGCAAGCAACCGAAACTAACAAGTATTTGGGTGCTCAAGGGGAAATGTTGCTTAACATCCTAAAGCTGATGGCATTCCCTCTTGGTGACTGTGACAGTTATCAGTTTTCGCAAATGTCAGTGTTATTAATGCAGCTTTGGAATCGAAAAGGGCGTGAGTCGAGCATTGATGATTTTGCTGATCTTTGTGCAACACACCAACGCATAGACATTCAGCAAATAAGCGAGCAGTTAACACCGTGGTGCTATAAAAGAGGGGGGCAAAATAGCTGGATGTTTAACCCTGACAAACCTCCAATTCAGTTTGAAAAAGACCTTGTAGTGTTAGAACTTGACGGACTAAATGGTAGCGACCAGTTGAAAGCTGTTTGCATTATGCTGTGCATTCAGCGTATTCAGCAGGAAATGTTCAGGCACGATCAACTTCATATAGTAAAAGCGTTTTTTCTTGATGAAGCGTGGGAGTTCTTGAAAGAAAATAAGGGCGTTGACGAGCAGACCAGACAGGTACTACAAACTCTCGCAAAATTTCTTGAGTCGGGGTGGCGAAGATTTCGTAAGTACGGATCATTTGGTGTGTGTATCAGTCAGTCGATGAAGGATGCCAACGAGTCACCAGCGGGTATCGCGATGGCAAGTAATTCCGCGCATTTGTTCTATTTGATGCAGAACGGCGAAGAACTGACTCGGTTAAATAACGATGGGAAATTTATCGAGCAAGACTATCTCATGTTACGTTCAATTAGGACTGTGAGGCCGCATTTCAGCGAGGTAATGATCTGTTCGGGTGGGATGAAATCAGTAGGCCGTCTGTACCTGCCTAGGGCTAAGGCTCTAACATATTCAACGGCACCTGATGAAAAAAGCAAAATTGAAAATATGATGAAAGAGCATGGGATTGATATGTTTTCTGCATGTCAGAAAATAGCCGAGCAAGAGGGGCTCGACTTGGTGGGTTCGTGGCGCAAGCGGTTGAGTGAAGCAGTAAATTGATTGCTTTATAGTTGAAATACACTTATTTGGGCTATGACTTCTTGAATTGCTGATAACGATATATTCGTGTCACAACCAGTGATGTAATTCATATCGTTATTCACGGCCACAGCATTGAGCGCCAATGAGATATTGGCGTTATTACTAGCCAAGTGGCATTCAATGATATTAGAAATATTTCCAGAGAATGACCAATTAGTTAGAAATAAGGGTAAAAGCTCATCATTGAGTGCCAAGCAATCATATAAATCAACATCAAGTTCAAGGTTTTCGGCATAGGCAGCAGCAATCATAGCGCCACCAAATAAGGCTAGACCAGTAAGAAAACTCTCCGGTTTTTGCTCAATATGGTTCAGTGCTATTGCCGCTTCTGTTGCCAACGTCAGCAATTTGGTACTAACCATGTATCCGCGGCCGTTGCTGGATAATTGCCTTAGAGTGATGATTGTAATGATATTGATGACCTGCACTGCTCCAAGTTTGATAATGGCTCGCCGCAAGTCCGAAATATTGTTTACGGAGGTTGAAAAAGCTGAGTTCGCAATTTTGATGAATACGGCTGACAGTCCCGCGTCTTTGATAACGATCGAGTAAAGTTTTTCTAGAGCATTGTCCTGACTCAGCAGCATTTGATATTCAGAAATGGGAGCTTTATTTACTAGCAGCTCCATGTCTTGCTCTAACACCGCTTTTGCGATGGTCTTAGTGGTTAAATTATCGAGATTATTAAAAGGCATAGACATTCCTAAACAACTAAACAATAACTTTAGCATACACGAAATAAGGTTTAGGTTCAGTTCTGGATCTATATAAATCTACTCGTAAGTTATTGATGTAAGAGGTTAACATGAATAAAAGCTTTAACAGATATCTAACCATCTGCGGGATGAATCTTACGATGGTCATCATGATGTTGGGACTAATTAATACGGCTCACGCAACAGAAACTACGCAATCGGAGTTTTGTGCTGTTGCTATGAGCCAATTCCGTTATTACGCACATGGATATGAAACGGGTGCTAAATGGGTCCCCGGTAGTGATCAATCACCTAAGTATGACGAAAAAGAGATTAATCCAGAGGGTGTGATCATTGATTACTACATAGCTAAGGATTATTTAGATGGGTCGGCGCAGCTCACTAAAACAATCACTAGAAATCTAATTCATACGGCCTATGACAATTACAAATCAGGTCACAGCTCAGCATTTGGAAGCTATTGGACGCTCGCATCTTGTATGGGGTTTATTGATAAGCCTATTCAGTTCCTTGGTCGCTGCGACCGGCAAGAGGTCAAGCCTACTCAAAAGGGGTTTAAGCAGTTTTTAGGCTGTGCGTCATAGGTTATTACTGTGAGACTAAGTGGTTTAATTGCGAGTTGATCCATTTGGCTAGTTAAGTCACAATCAACACACAATTTTTATTTTGAAGTTTATATAAATTATTTGGTGGAGCATGACAAAAATATCATTACTAAAGTTAGGAAAGGTCGCGTTGATAGTGCTATTGACGTTGATTTTTACATTTATTTTTCAAAGTGTTTTTCATCAAAATGGGTCTGCGGTTTCCGTTTCTTCCGGGGGGGAATCCACACCAACAGCACTCACAAAATTGTTACGCAGTAACAGCAATAACAAAATAACCCAACATTGGAGTGTTACCGATGGCAACGCGGTCATTAGCGGTTGGTTAGTTGATTTAGCCGGTCAAAAGCAGATTTATTGGAGCGTTGGCAATTTTGTACTCGCAGGGGGCTTGGTTGACCAAAACGGAGTTAATTTAACTGAGCAGTGGGCTAAAACATTAGGAGTAACCGAAGATGATGCTGGTACTGGTCCTGTGCAACAACAAGCAGCCAGAGTACCTACGGCAACTCAAGATTATACTGAACAAGATTGGCAAAGTTTAGCGTCTGCAACTTACATTCAAGTGGGTGTTGAACAAAGTAATCCCGACAATGCCATTTACATATTTTTTGAACCGTACTGCGGGGCATGTAGTGGTTTGTTAGAGCGATTTAAACCCATTATTGATGAAAAAGGTCTTGATGTCAGGCTAATACCGCTTGCGTGGATTAGCTCTAATTCGGTCCCAGTTATACAAGGAATGATTAATGGGGGGCGGGATGCTGTATGGGCGCATGAAGCAGCTAAAATATCTAAATCTCCGTCTGTGACTGCTGTGCCAACCCCTGAAACAAAAATGGCGATTATCCAAAATTCTGAACTGATGGGTACGCTTGGTGTCTCGGGTACTCCAACTGTGTTTTATCGTGAAAATGGTGTATTGATTAAGGCTGTTAACAGTCAAGCCGCATTGCTGAAAGCGGTAGCTTCAAAAAAATAAATCTAGTGCTATCAAGCCATTTATGTATTAAAAAACAGTGGCTTGATAGCTAAAATTTGCGTGACTTGGAATAGGATATATAGTGAGGTTCTAGTTTTTAAACAAATAGGTTTTTGTATGTTTGGTATATCAGGCAGCAATTCAGGAAATCAATTCATCCTCCGCAGTGGCGAATTTAACTACATTGAGTTTGTTCGTTATCTAGCTAAGTCATTAAGCGTTGGCTCCCGCATTAATCCTCGCTGCTTTCGAGCAACCAAAGCGCATGGCAATAATGACAAACAAGAAGTGGCAGAGAAGCAGTTACGAGAAGTCTTTGACACTCAGTTTGGTAATCGTAACGGTTTTGAGCGAAAACGTTCGGAGCATGGCGGTTACGAATACCTCAAAGTATCACCATAGTAATTAAGTTTTTTTACAATTAAATCAGGGACACACAAGAATGATCGTGAGTAGACCAATTAATAACGAAAATAATGACTTGCTTGTAGGGTGTGAGCAAAGCTGTTTGTTGATTCGTGATCTGAAAGATAACCTCGTCTTGTGCCAAAAAGCACCGGATGGTGGGTGGACGCATGATGCGCTTGAGGCTTTTGATTATTATCAATATAGCCCCTATGGGTGGGATGCATATCTAGGGAACAAAGACAATTGGATAGGTAGTTCAGAAGTGTAGGGTTTAATTTAGTTATATTAGTTTTACACGTAATTGGAGCTCACTATGAATCTAACAGCACCTGAAACGAATGAGGCAGGTTATGCCGATGTTTTTTCTAAAGAGCCATATATAGATGCTGAAAGCGATGGAGAGCGGTACTTGATACACATGTTGTATGTTCCCCCTAGTCTTAGGTACAAAGGGATTGGTCAATCATTATTTAAAAAATTTCTGCTGAATTTACCATCTAATATTAAGTACCTTAGATTGAAAAGTGCGGCCCTAGGTTCTGGTGATACGCTACCATTCTGGCGTTCTCTCGGCTTTTCGTCTGCGTACACTGGAAATGATGACGCAAGCCGGATTCTGCATTTATCTGTCAATGGCTATGCTTTGCCGCCAGTTGATGATGTGGGGCCAGATGAACGTCACTATATTTTTGATTAACCCTAAACTGCTCATCCTCATTTTCAATACCTGTAATTCATTACGCATTATCGCTGTAAATCCCTCACATTAATAATCCAGTGACAAACCTATATCTTCGTAAGAGTTAGGCATCAATAACCTGGGATGATACTTCCACTGATTTTACCCTTACAAGTTAAACCTTCACCACTATTAAAGATTTAATTAGTTTTATCTACTTTTTAAGTGTGTTTTTTATTGATTCAAACCTAGCATAATCGCTTAAAATTTATCTTAAAAACCTCTAAGGCCATTTAAGTTGTGATAGCATCACTATTAATATAATTGTGTTATCTGTGCGTGGGGGTATGAACGATATGAGTACATTAAGCAAGACTATATTAGTCGCGGCAATATATTCGCAACTTGTGTGGCATTCACAAGCGTTTGCGGTGTCGGGTGTGACTATCACTGGGGAACTGACGGCAAAAATGCCGGAGGTAATACTAGCGCCTTTGACGGGGGTTACTGCGAATGTCCAATCAGTCAACATTAAACCATCGCAGGGGGGTAATGCGGGTTGTAATCTAACTACAGATGATATTGCAGCTAAGGCGTTTACTCAAACGCAGGGCAATTTATTGTGCTTGCTTGAGTGGTCATTACCATCGGGTTTAAGTGCTTACAGTGATGGTTTTCAGGGGTACTTCAATAACTACGGTAATAATATTATCGGTTACACCGTTAGCATTTACTCTGGCAGTAATAAGGAAAAAGTAGTTGTAGAAACGGGCTCCATGACTATCCATGCCGCTCAAGCTATTGCGCCAAATCTCATTGAATTGATTAGTGATTTGACCACTGGGCCACAAGTTGGCAAAGACATAGAAAGCAACAGTAAAGGTAATATTCTCAAGTCCGTCAAAGTTACTGCGGATTCAAGGCCATATAACCAAGTGGTAAATATCCCTTCCGTGGGGGCGTGTACTATCCCAAAAGACACTCAGTCATGCACAATCTCTACGGCTGGTATAACGATAATAACTGATCCCAGTAATGATATGGGCTCAAACAGTTATAGTTTTAGCATTGATTCTGATAACGCATACTTTGCTACAATGAGTAATGAGTTTAAATCTCAATACAATATCGCATGGGATTTTAGGGCACCTAATTTCGATTATTATGTGATGCAGTCGGTGGCCGCAGGTAACGAGCTGCCAATTACAAAGACGCTTGATAATGGCATGGTCATTACAGTAGTTAACGAAAAAGCATTACTGACAGTAAAAACTCCGCACGAAGGTAAATCAGGAACTTGGTGGCACCCTAACGCCAAACTCACGCTAAAGCCAGATGCAAGCTATCAAATTAAGACGCCAACTTATGTGTTAGGCGGTGATAATATTTTGTCTAACGATGTGATCAATCTACCAACTGGCGAGTTTCAACTGAATCCCAAATTATCAACACAATATGGCGACACTTGGGCGTTTGAATTCGACTTATCAACCTTGCCAGATGGGGTTTATATCCCTCAAGCCAAACTGATAGATGCGTACAGTAACTATTGGGAGGGCAGTGTAAGCACATCGACTAGCATCGACCGTAACCCACCAACTATTAGAATTTATAATACAAATGGTGGCATTGTGAACGCCGCAGATCCAATTTATTTCTTTGATGATATTTTGGTGGCCGCAGTTGATTCTATGTCAGGTGGGGGAAAAGTCATCGCTGCGTCAGTAGACGGGCAAAGTGTACTTGGTGAGGGTGTTGAGGAAGGTGTCGAATATCTGAAAATGCTTAAAACTCCTGAATCTCAGTTAGAGCCTAACAGCAATAAGATTTTGTCTGTGGTAGTAAAAGATAACGCCGGCAACACATCAGTAGAAGAAATTTCAATCCGATATATGCCCGTGAAATGGCAGATTGATGATCGCAGTCAAACATACCAGCGAGGTGTTCAGTCGGTAGCTATGCCGTTAAAAAACACAGAGGGCGTTGGCTGTCGTATTTATGCGAGCCCTGAGCTTGCTAGAGGCGCAATAGGTGACATTACTTATCGCTGCTTTATCGAATGGCTGCAATACCCGAGTGGCTTGAGCTCGCAATGGCTCAACTCTCAACAAGTGCTTACAGGGACTTTCCAGCAATCAACAAAACCTACGTTACTTAATGAGGCGCAGTACAAAGTTTGGATGATAAATAAGAAAGGATCTGAGGCAATTAGCTATATAGGTAAGCAAGGGTTTAACGTTGTAGAGCCAACACCTCCGACAGTAAGTGTGGCTAAGTATCGTGAGTATAAACCAGAGATTTTCACTACAACAGTTGATGGTGGAGTGGTAACAACATCCTCAGCCGAGTTTATAAACGGTGATCTGGTTTTTAGCATATCGAGCAGTGACGGTACACAAACTAATTATCCTTATGTTCAATCCGGTTCGGCGCAGTCTAAAAAACGGATAGGCAAAGTATTGACTGTGGGCAAGTCAGCATTGTGGACGGCCAGAGATATTGAGCTAAAAGCGCAATACACCGGTGACAATTCAGCGTTCGGAGTTAAGAATTTAAAAGTTCTTACTGTGCCAAGTTCATTCATTATAGCCAAACTAGAAACGCCAGAAGTGGTCCAAAATACGCAGTCTGTTATTACGGCTAAAGTAAGTATCGGAATTGTTGATTATCAAACCAGAAAAATTACTTACGACAAAGATACGATGGGTGAATGGTCGGCGGTAGTAGCAATTGAAACGCGAAGCAAGGATGGGTTATACCATTATAAAAATCTGACAGATACGCTAGAGATTGATAAGGAGGGTAAAGCCTCTGCTAACATCCCATTTGTTGATTTAGCGATTGGCAGCTCTCGCTTGGTCGCATTAGTAAAAGTGGATAGTAAATTACCAGATTATGAAAAAACGATAAAAAGCAACTCAGCGTTTTTCCAAATTTATAAAGGTGAAGCGATAGATGGAGAAATTCAATTAAGACGCATGGCTGGTAAAGCACCTTTCACCGCCCAATTGCTGTATATGCCTGACACTCTAAATGACCGCCGGGCTAAGGGTGATGTCACTTGGGAAATGTCAAAAGATGAAGGTGTTACTTGGTCAGTGCTCGCGACCAATAAAGATGTATTTCAGACAGTGTTAGCTAATAAAGGGCTTTATCAGTTTAGAGCTCAAATTACTAATAAGTTCAGCGGAATTAAGGCTACGACTGATTATCAAGAAATCTTGGTTTATGAAACACCAGTTTTAAAAATTAATGGTGTATCAGCACTGCATCCCGCAGAAATAGCTAATTACACATTAATAGATAACGGTGAAGCGGTAGACTTAACATCAACAGAAGTACAGTGGTCACTCGATGGCGTTAATTGGGTGGATGGCAGCGATATATTTACGTTAACAATGGACGGAAATACTCGTTATAACCTGCAAGCTAGAGCTGCTTACGAAGGAACTGAGCTAGCGGGGAATGCTCGTTATGCTAAGGCTGTGAAGATTGTACGTGCCGCACGTTTACAACCAGTGCGCCTTTCTCTGCCAATAATGAAAGCTATGGAAGAAGGGGTGAGTTACACCGTAGATGCTGTCAGTTCATTGGCAGATGTGGCGGCGGGAACCGACATCATAACTGAGTGGAAGTTACCTGATGGAACGAAGGTGTTAGCACAAAGTATCACCTACATTCCAACCGGGGATGATGTGACAAAAAAACAGGTTACGCTCGAAGTTAGAGCCTGGGCGGATGGGTATAAAACGGAAACTGAAACCCTCAAAAGACTGTCACCGGCTGCGTGGCGTTATAGTTTTCCGACTTTTGAGATTATTAGCAAAACATCTAGTAGTTATGCCCCAACTTCGGGTTCCATGCTTATTAGTACACCAACGGATTTGCCCCCTTACTATTCAGGTGTGACATTTAACGTTGAGTGGGATGTTCCTAGCAGTTACGAGGTGATCCGCAAAACGGACAAGCAGGTTGTGTTTAATGTAACTGAGGCCGGTACTGATAGCGTCAAAGCGACTATCACAGATAGCAGAGGGAGCGCGAAAGTGATATCGACTTATATCGGTACAAACAAAGCGCCAGAACCACAGTTAAGTATCGAGCCTCGTTATAGTAATAATCTTATGCGTGAACCGCTGACCATCATCGCTAACTTGTCCGGAAAAATGGGTCACCCATTAGACCGCGTTAATACGGTAGCTTGGTATCTCGATGATAATCTCATTGAGCCTAAAAACCTGCGCGTGGTTATCTCCGGTGTGGGCGAGGGCGTTCACAAGCTCAAAGCGGTAATGACCTCTACATTCAATATTCAACGCGAGTATGTGATGGAGGTGCCCGTTGCTAAAAACGTACCGCCAGTGTGTGAAGTCAAGCAAAGTAACTACTCTAATGTTATCCGGTTAGACATGAATTGCTCTGATGAGGATGGAAAAATGGTTAAATTTGAGTGGAACATTAATGGCGAAATATCGCCCTATATTGGGTCATATATGTACGTCAGTAAAACCGCAGGCTATAACGCCGTGATTATAGCGCGGGGAGTTGACGACTCTGGTGCGTTTAGTAACTCAATCGAAAAATCGTTCTCCTACTAAGAGTAAGTATAAACAATAATAAGGGCGCCCAAATTGGGTGCCCTTATTATTTGCGGACATAAACCTCAGTTTCTAACTTGTTAGCCAAGGCTTCTGCACCAGCTATCAGTGCATCAAGGCTTTCCGTGTAATCTGAGATAACATCGTAGCCTGAATTGCCATAAACAAGCTGAACAGCACCCATATACGCACCTTGGGCGCTGCGAAACCTTAACAGATCTTCATCACTGGACATAACGGCTTCCATAATATCCACGAACGATGAAGATCGTTTTAAGCACCATTCCTCTGAATCAAACACCGACACTTTATAATTTAATGCTAGTGCATCTTCTATAAGTTTTTGAATTATTGTTTTTTCAAGCTCAATACGTTTTTCAATGCTCATTTCAAACTCCAAGTTAAGTGCAGCACCTTTGCTGAATGATTAACTGTACGAACAATGTTTATGCTGGTCAATGCTCGCTTAACGCATTTTTATTCATCAATTGCGAGGGCTTGGGTATTGAATTACATAAGTTGATGTACGGCACCTACTCTAGTAATATATAAAAACTTTTAAAACATAAAGGTGTGTTGAATGAAAGTTGATAAAATCCATTGGCGCTACACATACCTATTTCCTATCTGCATTGCAGCAGGGCTAACGCTCACCGCTACATGGTTTAGTCATTCATATAAACTCATTTTCGTGGCTAATTCTGATAAGTGCATTCCGGGCAGTATCTTTGTTGTTGATACCACACAAAGAAACATAAATAGAGGGGATTTAGTTATGTTTAAATCCCACAAAACAGACATTTTACCTGCAAATATCAACATTATAAAAATAGTTGCCGGGGTCGCCGGTGACAGTGTTGATGTGGGTGTTTATAGCGTTAAGAACAGCTCAAAAAAATATCCGGCACCGATTGAGTCGGCAGCTCTGGCGCTAGATATAGATGTAAAAAATCTCATTGGTATACATAAAGTAGCTAGTGACTCTCTTTTTGTTCTAGGCACTGAATCAGGCAGCTATGACAGCCGTTTTTTCGGTGCAATAAATAACTCACAGGTGATAGGCCGTGCATATCTCATTATTTAATAGGCTTACACTGGTCGCTGCTGGAATTATGTCTATGTCCGGCGCTTACGCCGATGAGAGCTATCAGCCATTCATGCAAGACGCCAAGCGTCAAATGGATGCCGTTCGCCAACAAATTGAAAGTGCAAGGAGTGAAAACGGGGCACAAGTTAATAAGGCTGGTGTGCCAATAAATCAAGGTTCTTATATTTCTCAAGCGCAAATGTTAACTCAGCAAGCCTCTGAAATCCGTGAAAATGCAGATAGCATATTGGTAAACCCGAGTGCAGCAGCTAACGAAGATATTAGCAAAAAAGCTCTAGCCATTCGCAATAAGATACTAACTAAACCGCCCTCGATAGAAAGTCTAAAAAAACAAGCAATAGACGCAAACGGAGAAGTGCTAATTTTCGCATCGTTTGGGATGCCTGATTTTACCATGCGTTCAGTGCTAGTTGCTGCGGCTGAATCGGCGGTAAAAACCACAATTGTTTTTCGCGGACTAAAAGACGAATCAGTAGATATTCGTGATGCCTCGCGAGCGATCCGTCAGGCCATTGTAGATGCAGGGCTTGATAAGTCGCCTCGCGTCATAATAGATCCTCGGCTGTTTAACACTTACTCAATTGATGTCGCCCCTACCATGCTATTTAGACAGGGGGGGAAGGTGGTTACAGCTACCGGCTTAGAGTCTATTGAGGATTTTGTGAGTCAATCAAGGTCCATGATCCAAAGTGGTTCATTGGGTACGTTGTCAGACACTTACAACATAACAGAAATGGACATGTTGGAGCTTATCCAAAAGAAACTAAAAACGATTAACTGGGAAGATAAAAAAGGCGAAGCCATTCAGCGGTTCGTTAATCGAAAAGAAGTCGCGCTAACTGAAAGCTCCAAAGATGAAGATGTGCGCTACAGGATAGATCCACGCGTTAGATTCACCAAAGACCAAACAACTCCTGATGGGAAGTATTTTGCTAAAGCGGGGGATGTAGTTGATCCAACCGCATTACTTACTTTTGAAACTCGCTTGTTGATGGTTGATCCAAGTAGTCAGCGTCAACTCAAATGGCTGAATGACGAATTAAAAGCGGAGCCTAATAAACAAATTTATATTTTGTTGTCCTCACTCCCGACAGGTAATGACCTTACTGAATTTGGGCGCTTACAAACTAAGTTAGATCGGCGGTTATATCTGATGCAGCCAAACATGATCACCCGCTTCAAATTAGAACACTTGCCCGTTCGTGTTGATCTACTAAAAGGCGAAATTAGAGTGACAGAAATCGGGCAAAGGGCGCTAAACAGTGCCGGGCTACCCGCATTGTTGGTTGAAAAAACAGGGGTAGCAAAATGATTAAAAACGCAGTGCGAGTATTGATTTTGGCATCGAGCATTTTTGTAGGTGGAACGTCAGCAGGTAGTATGCCGGATGCTGTATGTCCAGACGCAGGATACTTCAATAACCTCATAAACTCATTTTGCTGGTCTTGTACCCTACCATTCAACCTAGCGGGTTTTTCTGACAACGTGCCAAAAGGTGCTAACGATAGTGCATTATGCTCATGCTCTGACGCACTGGGCGTACCTGAATTGGGCGTGTCACTAGGCTACTGGTCACCAGACCATTTGGTTGAGGTTTCCGCTACGCCTTGGTGTAGTCCTACACTCGGCGGTACGCTGATGCAAAACGATTTAACCATGCGTGGGAGGCCATCAAATCCTGAGACTCAATCAGCAGAAACTATATCGTTCCTGCATTACAACTACATAATTAATCCGGTTTTTAAAATGCTAGGTTTGTTTTTGCTGCCAGAATGCGACACATCCCCAGGATTTTTCGACCTAGACATAGCCTATATGTCGATACTGGATATCACGTATGAAAACTCTGCCTTATCGTTCCTGTTCACTCCTGACGCCATTCCGATAGCTAACCCTATTGGGCGCGCAACTTGCGTTGCAGACGGTATGCTTATGACCAGCAGCGGAAGTGCGAATGAATCATTATGGTTCTGTGCTGGATTAGATGGGCCATTGTATCCGCTTACAGGTTTTATCCATGCTGATAATGACTTTATACGTAACACGCAGTTAATTACCACACGCTCACTCGCGGCCCTACATCGTAGAGGGTTGGCGCGTAAAACTTATGGTAAAGATGCTATGTGCTCTCCTGAATACAGCCCAATGATTCCAAAGGCGCAATATAAAATTTCGATGATGTACCCATCGCCGGAAGCTAACCCCGCCGCAGCTTCGGCGGCAAAGCCTGACAAATCAGCTAATAGTGAAGGTGATAGTCAATCAGAGTTAGATGGTAGTTGGGATGAGTGTTGTCACCCGCTAGGTTGGCCGACTATTTGGTGGGGTGCCGGTCGTAAGTCAGTGGGGAACGGCAAAGACCAACACGCAGTTTATTCTATTTTCCGCTATACCGATTGCTGTGTGAGGATGTGAGTTGATGGACAACAACAAAGTACCAATCTGGAAAGTTTTTGGGTCGTATAGTATCGGTGCAATCTATTTATTTAACATCCTAACGCTGAGTTTTTTAGCGCTATTTCTAACGACAAACCCCGTTTTTGCAGAGTTTGATAAACCCATATCGCTTAACTATTCATGCCCTACTGGGTGGAATTATTCAAGTGGCAAGTGCGTTAAATACAGCAATTCAAGCCCTATTGTATCCTGCCAAACTGCCGGATACTCCCTTACTACTGTTAATGGTTTACAAACATGCAAGAAAGATGAAAGCCGAACTACAATTAATCAATGTCCGGCGGGTACAAACTGGCTCGATAATGACGTTAATTGGAACTACAAAGATCCGCTTTACCCGTCCCTGTGTTCTGCTCGTGCAAGCGGGGGAAGTCTAGCCTCTTGTCCTAGTGGATACACCTCGTTTGCGAATGGGATCTGCTTTAAGCTACAAACCCCATTAGGTAAGACTTGTCCAAATGAAGGAGGGACGGCAGAATCTGTCAATCAAATATGCCCTCAAACCTACATTGACATGGGGCTGTGTAAGTCAGGCGAAAGCATTAACGTGGCCTTGCCAGATCAAAACTGGAAAAAATCCAACGAGACTACATGTTTACGGACTGTTTATGAGGGCGTGATAAAAAGCTGTCCTTCTGGATATAAGGACGTTGATGATAACACCTGTCAAAAAATCGAATCACAGCCAGCAAATATCTCCTGTCCAGCAGGTTACTACCAAGATTCCGGTCAATGCCTCCTTGGTGCTGCGCCAAGCTGTCCATCTGGAACCACGCTAGTAGATGGTTCTTGCGTCAATTCATCAGGCACAAACACACAATGCCCCGCAGGAAAAGAGCTAGATACATACAGCAATACGTGCCTTACAACCAAAGGCAAGTTGTCTGATATTGATTATTTTAAAACGATTGGTGTCGAGTTCGGTAAAACTGCGGTAGGCACTATTGAGTTGCCCGGTGGTAATTCGGACACCATGAAGTTGAACTATCGTAATATCGGCCAAGCCGAAGTTACAACTGAAAATATGACCAAAGGCGATATGTTGGGGTTAGACACTAACAATGGTTACGCTGTGTCAGCATCTGGTACATACCAAGACGAGCGCGCCCAACAACGGGCCATTAAAGACTCTGTTGAGCGTAACACTGCCTATGGCGAGTCTGAGCCTGTGGAGGGGAGTACACAAGAGGAAACTAATGATTTACAAGACCACAGCGCAAATGCGTACTTAACATTGGTTGACGCTCAAAATAAAAACCCCCCACACACAATAGGTAAAGACGCATCATTCTTAAAGGCGGGGGCTGCCGAGCAAGGGGAGATCCTTAACGGTTCTGGTGGTCAATATTTCGGAGATTGTACGAGCGAGACTGTCACAAAAGTAATAACAGACAATTCAACTATTGTGAATACGCCCCAAGAATGTTTTAAGCCAAACCGCAATAATTTGTCCAGTTGTAATCGGGAGAGAACGATAACTCCCCCGGACCAGAATAAAATTTTTGGCACAGGGTTTAGTCTTTGCGGTAAACGCTGTATTACGTTGACGGTTGGTACTGAGGGTGATAACTACCTGACTGATAACCAAAATGGTACATGCAAAGTCTACAACGACTCGAAGTCATTTCGCTTAGGTGAAGGAATTAATATCACCTCTGCTACTGTCAGTAGTACGCATTATGATGATTATTACCAGTTGTCGGTAAACGGAAACATGATCAGGCAGTCAGCTCTTATGCCAGCAGACGGCGAGAGTTGTTCTGATAAGGAAAATACATGGATCGATACCCCGCTAGACGCAACCATTCCCTTTGAAAATGCAACAGCCACAAGCCGTATTGTTACCATAAACCAATCTGTTGCGGTTAAAGACTTAGGCGAAGGGTATTCAAAATTAACAATCCAATTTGACCAAGATTTAATTTCGAGTTGGGATGACGAAATAGTAGAAAGCCCTGATGGATGTGAAGCATCATTATCATCGCCTAACAGTTTTTGTACCGCGTCAGAATGGGTGTGTGATGCAAGGTTTGATTCAAAATTAATCAATAATGAGGGCGTGATTAATTTGTCAGACATTGACGGAAAAGAAGGTGTATCGGCTGCATCTGGCGAAAATGATGTCGTTTTGTTGGTAATGAGAAGGGATTTTGAACCAACATTAAGCACTGGGATTTCAGAAAATTGCGGAAACATAGTAGGCACAACAAATGGTGAATCTGACAACAAAAACGATGATGGCCTTTGGATGTGCAAAACCAGTATTGGATTTCAGACTCACAGTAAAAGTGATAACCCCGCGATGTTCGGCATAAACATTACAGATGTCATGCCAGAACAAAGTAAATGGACGACCTTTGCTGTCAAAATTAATAACGGCAGTGAATCGAAGTATTACAACGAGGGTGGTCAAGTTTTCACGGCCTCTAAACAGTATGGCTCTAAGTGGGACTCACTCATTCAACGCCGCATTTTGATTGGGCGCGGCAACACCTCACAAGATTGGACCAAAGTTGCGAATGCTCCATTGTACTTAGCGCACTGGGAAGTATTGAGGGATGTAACGAGCGACCAGCAGGTTATAGATGCGGTTAACAGGACAAAGGACTTATTTAGCCCAACCAATTTTGAGCCCCTATTTGAAGGTGACGATGGGTTGACACCTTGCATGTACGCACACATGACCGATTACGTGTGCGATCCCCTTAAAGGCGCTCGATTACCTCTAAACGGTGGCTCTGTAGGTTACTCAGAAATTCGCACAATGGGCGACCAATGCCAGCAATATACATCTAATGAAAGGTGCAGTATTGAATCTTCGGTATGTGCCGAGGGTTGGATGGATTCAGCAACTAACACATGTTTTGGGTGGGATGTTACTTACAATTGTGAAAGCGGTACGGTCATAACCAAGACTGAAACAGTAGAAAATAACTCCTGTTTTACCAATACTAGCTGTATAGGTGATAACTGCGAGACACGGGGAACTGAAACTAACACCGACTTTATTCAGACAGCAGCAATGTACGCGGCCATTAACGAAATGGATAACGGCTCATCGTGTAGTGATCCTACAGATCCATCAACCTGCCAAGTTTTCGTAGGCACTAATGAGCAATGTAGTTGGGACCAGCTAAAAATCAATGATTGCTGCTCAACTAAAGGCACTGACTCAACATCGAATCTTTTTAAAATGTCGCTAATGGTCTTTCAAGCCGGGCAAAATGCGGTATCAAGTGAAAGCGTATGGGTGAATGAATACCTAGGTGGTGAATACGCAAAGAAAGGTTGGAGTATGGTAAAAAGCGGGTGGAATGATGCTGTAGATTGGGTGTCAGATACAACCACGCCTGCATCTGAGGCCGCAAAAGGTGCTTGGGAATTTATGAGTAGCCCTTTTTCATCCGAGGCCACAGGCACCGCCGGTAATGCCGCGGCATCAGTATCGGCAGAAGGTGGCTCATTGGTGACAGATTTTTTTACTGACTTAGCGAGTTCCATTGAAACGGTGAAATCTGAAATCTATAGTTATGTGTACGACTTGATGCCAGAGGCTATGCAAACCGCTATCAGAGAAGGGGCCACTGCATTAGGAGTGGATTATACGACTACTGCGGCTGACGCAGGCGCGCAAGCATTAGAGGGCATTGCGACTGAGGTGTTTGCAGCCTTGTCGTTCGTTATGATGCTTTATACTATTTATAACATGCTCAAACTGCTTTATACCATTTTGACAGCCTGTGATGAAACAGAGCTAAAAATGGGCACGGAATTAAAAGAGCGAAAATGCTTCTTTGTGCGAAACGTGCCTTGCAAAAAAACGCTAGGTATTTGCACCACCAAAGCACACAACGAGTATTGCTGCTTTAAGTCCACATTGGCGCGGATCATTATGGAGCAGGTGATCATACAGATCGGTCATAATCCGAAATCGTGGCATGATGGCGAGCAATGTCGTGGCCTTACATTGGACGAGTGTAACCGTCTAGCGAACCACACCTACTGTTTAAAATTCCAGGGTAACAAGCTATCGATATTGGGTTCTGGTTTACACAGTTCATCAAGGCAAACCATGATGTAATCAAATGGGATTAGACCATTTATTTTGGCGGTTTCCACAATACTGTAAAGGGCGGCACTGGCATGTGCACCGTTAGCCGTTTGGCTAAATAACCAATTTTTTCGGCCTATCACAAACGGTTTTACTGCACGTTCAGCTCTATTGTCAGCTCTATTGT
>NZ_JAKKRH010000059.1:0-24357 GCF_025654465.1 Shewanella sp. SM101 | reverse complement strand
TCGTCGCGGGAATTGTTGGGATAACGCACCAATGGAGCGTTTCTTTAGAAGTTTGAAATCTGAGTGGATACCCGCCAGTGGTTATGGGAATTTTACAGAAGCAGATAAAGAGATCACAAATTACATCACTGGATATTACAGTGAGACCAGACCCCATCAATATAATGGTGGGTTAACGCCAAATGAGTCAGAACGTTTATATTGGAATGACTCTAAAACCGTGGCCAATTTTACTTGACCACTACAAACTTACCAAACTATTCCTTTTTTACCGGTGAGAGAGTTTATGATGGCAAGGGTATCCGTGTCGGCTCTTTAGCATTAACTCAGGCGTGTTATTTGCTGTCTCAATAACAGATTCATTTTAACGGTGATAAGCCGCATACGGGCTCAGGAGGCGATGCTTCGAGTGTATGTCTAAGTTGAATGCACTTATTTTGGAGAAAGGCTTTTGATCATAAAGAATGCGGTTGGTTTTCCGGGAGTTGTTTGAGCCGCTACAAGGTTCAATTATCTTTGCTGATGAGGTAGGTTATTGAAATGGCCCCTTCTATGGGCAAATCAAAGTTATCTTCTAAGAAGGCTGATTCTTTACTCGAATTATCAGAAGGGCAGAAACACGTATTACACACGCTCTCAGCCTAATTGAACATCTGAATCAATCTGAATTAAGTTGATACTGTGATTGCTGATAAAGGTTATGACAGTGATACTTTTTGTGAATTTATCATTAATAAAGGCGAAAAATCAGGTTTTCCAAAGCGCCACTATAAAAATACAGCTCAGCTGAAGGTCGATTGGTGTTTATATCGATTTCGACATTTAGTTGAGAATGCTTTTGGAAGAATTAAACGCTATCGAGCAATATCAAATGGATACGATAAGTTAACGATAAGTTGCGCAAGTATGGTTTCACTGGTGTTTACGTTAATATAGTTACCTATGTATTACTGGACAATGCTTGTACTCTAAAGATCAACAGGCTCTAAAAATATGCGTCTGCATGATATTGATTTCTTCTCGAGCGGTTCACTAATAGGGAATTATTTGATTTTTTATTCTAATTCAGGTGGTTTGAGTTAAATCTGTTAGACTGCTAATGTAATGCTTGAACAGTACTTATGAGGGTGATTATGCGAGCTAACTGGGATCTAGTATTAGAAAAAATTTTGAGCCACAGCAATTATGAAGATCTTTCTGTGTTGTTTCATTTACTGTTAACCGAAGAAGAACGTAGTGCCGTTGCCGGACGTTTGAAGGTCTTTCAATTGCTGTTAGACGGGGAAATGAGTCAAAGGCATATCGCTGCGGAATATGAAGTCAGTATTGCAACGATTACACGTTGTTCTAATTATTTGAAGAATATGTCTTCTGAGCATAGGGCGAAAGTTCAAAAATTAATTGGTTAGTGTTCATGTGGATACAACTCTTGTGAATATCATCTGCTCCTACTGTGGTGAATAGAACTAAGCCTTAAGGCGTGATGGGAAGCTTATGACGACGATAGAGGGAACGACGAACCAGAATGTATAAGCCGTAGCTGAGTAAACAGATAGCCAGAATTGGGTAAAGATCCTTGGGAAGGAATTTAAAGATAGCCAGCGCCGCTAAGAGATAGATAAAAGGTAGAAAGTTATAAATTATCTCGGGAAGATAACCCGATTTACGCCGCTTAGCCGAGTCTGTTCGACGGTTTTGAGAACGCATAACGTAGATCCTCGCACCTAATACAAATACCACAGTTGCCGCTATCAAGGCATAGTTGATGTCGAGTGCAATAAAACTCGAACTACCGAGCGCCATATAGCCAAAAGGCAAAATTTCGTAAAGTGGTTTGGTTAACATAAGCACTCCGTCGCTTAACTTAGGTTGATATCAATATCTAATTGAAAATATTCATATAAAATTTGAATATTTCAATTTACCAGTCAGTTATTTATCTATTACGAATATTATAAACGCTTGTGTATAAAAAATGCACGACCTTAAATTAAGGGCGTGCATTTTAAAAGGTTAAACCATGGCAGTTTAATCACTTACGGATAAACAACTTCTCGTATCAGGCTTTGTTTAGCCGCGGCAACCACAGCCGCCATTGCCGTCACAGCCTGTTTTAGGTGTGTCACAGGCTTCGTGCTCTTCATGGTGGTGTCCATGATCGTGGTCTGAACCACCACAACAGCCGCCCGCTTCTTGTTTGCCTGAACCGCCACAGCATCCACCGCCGTGGTCGTGATCATGTCCATGGCTTCCACAACCACCTTGGGCATGAATGTGGCCATGAGCGATTTCTTCGGCTGAGGCTTCACGAACGTCAACGATTTCGACGCTGAAATTGAGCGATTGGCCCGCTAAAGGATGGTTGCCATCGACGATAACCACATCGTCTTTCACTTCCATGACTTGAACTGGGCGCTGACCCATTTCAGTTTCAGCGATGAAGCGCATACCTGGGACGATATCTTCGATATCACCAAAGGCTTCTAATGGCACGGCTTGACGTAGGCCATCGTGATAAGGCCCATAGGCTTCTTCGGCGCTAATAGTGACATCGAGTTTTTCGCCTTTGCTTTTACCATCTAATGCGGCTTCTAAACCTGGGATCAGGTTTTCAGTGCCGTGTAGATATAGCATAGGTTCAGAGTCGAAAGAGTCTTCTAATAGTCTGCCTTCTTGATCTGATAAACGGTAATGAATGGTTACCGCGCTGTGTTGAGTGATCTTCATATCGCCTCCAATTCGTAATGTGCGCGCATAATAACGTGCTTTTTTAGTGCTGGCGATAATTTGAAGTGGCTTATGTTAGATATCGCACAGGTTTTTTTTAGGCAAATTTGTCGGTGCTTTACGGTAGAAAGGATGAGTAATGTGATTTTTGCTCGTTAGCCTGTCAATTTAGCCTGAGTGATGAGTTAGAACAAATAACGCATTACTTGAAAATGTATTATAAATAATTATATTAAAAACAAGTGATTATCTAATGGTTTCCGTGCCGCATTACGTTGACGTTAACAGTTATCTATTGCGTAAATCGCATTTTTACCCCTAGAAAACTTCATATTAACGAATCTTGATGCAGTATTTTATCGAGCGTTAATATTTGCCTATAAATAATCCATTTTAGGGGTTGACAAGCGCGGGTAAAAAAAGCAATTCTGTTTATCAAGAAATTAACATGGATTAGCCCAAACACATGCATAGCCTAGGTTTCGTAGTAACTACCATTATTACAACCACCACTACAACAACAGTGGGGGCGGGCTGATACACCCTAAAGAATTTTAACGATGAGCCCGCTTCCCACAAAGAAGCGGGCTTTTTTGTTTCTAGCTCTTATTTCTAAGTCGGGCGCGGTACAGGAGAACAAGATGAAAGTAATGAAATTTGGTGGTACCTCGCTTGCAAATTGGCAGCGATTCTCGATGGCGGCGGATATCGTTGCTAAGTCATCTAAGCTTGAACCCATAGCCACAGTGCTATCGGCCCCAGCGACTGTGACAAATGCGTTACTAGAAATGGTTGATGTAGCAGTTAAAGGTGAAGATTATTCGTCTGTGCTGCAGCATGTTGAGCGGGTATTTACCTCGCTATACCAAGATGCTGTTACTTCAATGTTGTCGAGTGAGCAGAGTGAACAGCTCTTTTCTGGACTTAATGCGCAGCTGGTAATTTGGCAGGATAGATTACGTGGCATTAGCTTACTGCAAGAGTGTCCTGATGGCATACGTGCTGAAATCGTGGTGGCAGGTGAGCGTTTATCTGCAGCCTTGATGGAACAAGTGATGCTATCTAAGGGGATCACGTCTGCTCAACTCGATCCTCGCGTCTTGTTTCTGGGTCGTGGTCGGCCGTTAGAATCCGTGGTCGATATCGCTGTGAGTAAGCCAAGGTTTCGTGCGTTGGCATTAGGTGAAAAGCGCGTATGGGTAATGCCGGGATTCACCGCCGCCGATGAACAGGGCAAAGTGGTGACGTTAGGCCGTAATGGTTCTGACTATTCTGCTGCCGTGCTCGCCGCCTGTTTAGATGCTTCGAGCTGTGAAATCTGGACCGATGTTGACGGTGTTTATAATACCGATCCCCGTGTGGTTGCCGATGCTAAGCTGTTATCACAACTCAGCTATCAAGAGGCGATGGAACTCTCCTATTTTGGCGCTAAGGTGCTGCATCCTAAGACGATTGCGCCTATCGCCCAGTTCCATATTCCCTGTTATATCAAAAACAGTTTTAACCCCGATGCGCCCGGCACTCTGGTATCAAACCAAGCCGATGAAACCGGCTTGCAGGTTAAAGCTATCTCCAACTTAGATAACCAGACCATGTTCGATATTTCAGGCCCTGGCATGAAAGGCATGGTTGGCATGGCGAGCCGTACTCTCGCGGCGATTTCCCGCAGCGGCGTGTCAGTGTCTTTAATCACCCAAAGCTCCTCTGAATACAGTATTAGTTTCTGTGTGGCGACGTCTGACTCGGCCAAAGTGAAATGGGCCTTAGAGCAAGAGTTTGAATTAGAAATAAAAAGTGACTTGCTTGAACCTATTGCTATGCGTCATGAGCTCGCCATCGTTTCTTTGATTGGTGATGGCATGCGCACTCACAAAGGGGTGGCAGCGCGTTTCTTCCAAGCGTTAGCGCAGGCGAGCGTGAACATTATCGCCATTGCCCAAGGATCATCCGAGCGGTCGATTTCGACTGTGATCGAGCAGCGTAAGACTAAGCATGCGGTGGCGGCTTGTCATCAAGGCTTTTTCGATGTGCAGCAGTATTTAGATGTGTTTTTAGTGGGTTGCGGCAATGTAGGGGCAGGCCTGCTCGAGCAGATAAAACAACAGTCTGCCATGCTCAAAGAGCAGCACATCAGTATCCGTGTTTGCGGCATAGTGAATTCGAACAAGATGTTACTCGACAGCGCAGGCATCGATTTAAGCAACTGGTCTAGCTTGCTTGCCGATAGCCAGCAAGCTTGTGATATCCCAGCATTACTCGCATGGGCAAAAGAGCAACAATTGCTTAATCCAGTGCTGGTGGATTGCACCTCGAGCGAGCAAGTATCGGATCTGTATTTGGATGTGATGAACTCAGGTTTGCATGTTGTCACGCCGAACAAAAAGTCGAACACTCGCGATTATGCTTATTATCAAGCACTGCGCCAAACGGCATTAAAACAGCGTCGCCAATTCTTATACGAAACCACAGTCGGTGCGGGTTTACCTGTGATCGATAACCTGAAAAAACTGTTATTTGCGGGTGACAAACTGCATAAGTTTAACGGTATTTTATCGGGCTCTTTATCCTTTATCTTCGGCATGCTCGATGAAGGCATGACACTTTCTGAAGCAACTGGTCTTGCGCGGGAAAAATGTTTTACTGAGCCCGATCCCCGTGATGATTTGAGTGGTATGGATGTGGCGCGTAAAGTGCTCATTCTTGCCCGTGAAGTGGGACTAAAGTTAGAGCTCAGTGACGTGCAGGTTGAATCTGTATTGCCAGCCGAGTTTGATGATTCAGGTGATGTTGAAAGCTTTATGGCACGATTACCGCAAGTTGATGCCGCAATTGCCGCAAAAGTGGCGCAGGCCAAAGCCCAAGGTAAAGTGCTGCGTTATGTTGGGCAAATTGAGGATGGTGTGTGCCGTGTGCGTATCGCCGAAGTGGATGCACAGGATCCGCTTTATAGCGTTAAAGGCGGTGAAAATGCCTTGGCGTTCTATAGCCGCTATTATCAGCCCATTCCCTTTGTGCTACGCGGCTATGGCGCAGGGACTGAAGTGACCGCTGCTGGTGCCTTTGCCGATGTATTAAGAACCTTGAATTGGACTCGTGAGGTGAGTGTATGAGTTTGACCGTTTACGCTCCAGCCTCTATGGGTAACGTAGGAGTCGGATTTGATTTACTCGGTGCAGCATTAGCGCCGATTGATGGTAGTTTACTGGGCGATAGAGTGACTATCGCCGCAGCAGCGTCGGGTGTGAGTCTTATGCAAACCGGCGCTTGGGCCCATAAACTGCCTGAAAATCCGCAAGACAATATTGTGTACCAATGTGCCGAATTCTTCTTAACAGCCATGAGTAAGGAGTTTTTAACTGCGCAGGGTAAAGCAGATGAAGGTGTGGCACTCACACTGGAAAAGAACCTGCCCGTCGGCAGTGGTTTAGGGTCGAGTGCAAGCTCAGTCGTGGCGGCGTTATATGCCTTGAATGAACATTTTGACAGACCCTATAACGAGCAAGCACTGCTGGAACTGATGGGCGAGTTTGAAGGGAAGATCAGCGGTAGTGTGCACTATGACAACGTTGCCCCCTGTTATTTGGGCGGCATGCAATTGATGCTCAATGTGCCGGGCACAGTTTGCGAAGCAATACCCAGCTTTAAAGAATGGTATTGGGTTGTGGCCTATCCAGGGATTTCACTCTCAACGGCAATGATGCGCAAACTCATGCCTGATCAATATGATAAAAGTGTCACTATCGATTTTGGCCGTTATTTAAGCGCCTTTGTGCATGCGTCTTACCAGCAGAATGCCAAGCTTGCGATCAGCGTATTAAAGGATGTGTTAGCCGAGCCCTATCGCGCCGCCGCGATCCCGGGTTACGACAAGGCCAGAGCCGCTTTAGCCGATTTAGGCATGTTGACTACGGGGATTTCGGGCAGCGGCCCAACGCTGTTTTCGATTACCGATGATTTAGCCACGGCAAATACCGCTAAAGCTTGGTTAGAACAGCATTATCTTACCGAGGTGGGTGGCTTTGCCCACGTGTGTCGCCTCGATGAGCAAGGCACGCGTAGAGTCGATTAATAGTTAATTTAGCTAAGACTAAGTACCCCAAATTAGCATTTAAGGTTTAGCATCAAAAGGTTGAGTTGAGCATGGAACTATATAATTTAAAACACCCTTCGCAGAAAGTGAGCTTTAAAGAAGCGGTACAGCTGGGGTTAGGTAAAGACAGAGGTTTGTTCTTTCCTAGTCAAATACCCGTATTAGACGATATTGAAGGGCTGCTGGCGTTGCCATTCGTTGAGCGCAGTAAAAAAGTACTCGGCGCATGGCTTGCCTCTGAGTTAGGCCAAGATGCGGTCGATAAATTAGTTGAGCGTGCCTTTAACTTCGATTTACCTTTGGTTGCCGTCGATGAGCAGCGCGCTTGCCTCGAATTATTCCACGGTCCAACACTGGCGTTTAAAGATTTTGGGGCGCGTTTTATGGCGCAATGCGTTAATGCTTTTGTGGGCGACACGCGCTTAACCATTTTGACTGCGACCTCGGGCGACACTGGCGCCGCGGTTGCCGATGCTTTTTATGGGCTTGAGAAAGTCAATGTGGTGGTGCTCTATCCTAAGGGCAAGATCAGTGAACTACAGGAAAAGATGTTCACGACTTTGGGCAAAAATATCCATACAGTTGCCGTCTCGTCCGATTTTGATGCCTGCCAAGATCTGGTTAAGCGCGCCTTTGATGATCCCGAAGTCCGCGATGGGTTGAGCTTAAACTCGGCAAATTCTATCAACATCAGCCGCTTACTCGCGCAAATTTGCTATTACTTTGAAGCGGTTGCCCAGTCTAAACAACGCCATGAAGCCGATCCTGTGATTTCAGTGCCAAGTGGTAACTTTGGCAACCTCACCGCAGGTTTATTCGCTAAAGCGATGGGATTACCAGTTAAACGCTTTATTGCCGCGACCAATGCCAACGATACAGTGCCGCGTTATTTAGACAATGGTCAATGGCAGCCCAATCCGACTCAAGCGACTATGTCCAATGCCATGGATGTGAGTGAACCCAGTAACTGGCCGCGTGTGGAAGCCATTTGTGAGAAATTAGGCTGGCCACTGAGTAGCTTAGTGGGTATTCGCTTATCGGAGGAACAAACGTCACAGGCATTAGCTGAGTTACACGCTCAAGGTTATGTGTCTGAGCCCCACGCGGCGATTGCGGCTAAGGCCTTATCTTTAACCTTAGTGCCCGATGAAGTGGGCATATTCTTGGGGACGGCGCATCCCGCTAAATTTAAGGATGTTGTGGATAGAGAATTAACGCTTAACTTACCCTTGCCGCCTGAGCTTGAAGCTGTTGCGAGTAAGCCCATCTTATCCGCGGAATTAGCGGCAGATTTTGCTGCATTAAAAGTGCATTTATTCAAAATATTAGCTTAAGGGCTTTAGCCCTACTGATGTCTGCCTAGCAGTGGAATAACATGGCGTAAAAGCAGGAAGGGAGCTTGGCTCCCTTTTTTTACAAGTGTGAGTTTTATGGCGAGGAATTGATGAGCTTGTGTTACCAGTGAACATAAAACAACCCTTAGTTAACTACATGATATTTAATTAATATTTGTAACTTTCTGTATTATCCTTGGTTTCTTATATGTGACATTGTTCACAATTTTATCTATTGCAATTAGTTATGTTCACCCGCGTGTTTAATCTGTGGGTTAATTGATTTGTCTAAATTTTTTCTGTTAAGTACATGTTTTTGCGTTTTAATATCTGGATGTGCGACCAAGCAGCATGAACTATATCGTCGCATTAACGTGGCCTACGATTTTGAAGTCACCCACTGCGATAGTTTTGCTTTAGTTACTGGGGTGAGCCGCCATGAAAACCGGCTTGATGAAGCTAAAGAGTCCGCCACGGCTCAGGGTGAGGAATTGGGGGGGACACACATAGTTTGGTTACAAGTCGATATGGGGGATCCCACTAAAGTTGTTGCTATTATTTATAAGTGTCTGATTTAAATTTATAAAACTTTATTTTATTTCCTGCGTTCAGGCTTAGCCTTTATCGCAGCATAGTGAGTCGTTTAGATCTCACTCTTGGCTGTTGTGCTTTTTTGTTATAATTCCTCGCCCTTTTTTAGGCTAATTACTGTGATCTCGCCGGTGTTTATGGCGCGCTATCTAAGTGACAACTACGCTTACTGAGGTAGAACTCCCTCGCGGAAGTCTGACGCTGAATCGTTATACTTCATCTTAATCAAGAGAGGATCATCAACTTAAGAGGCAAGTAACTTAGCCTATGCCATGGTTTAAATACGTTCCTGTCTTATTTATGTTTTTTTTAGTCTTGCCCGCTGTAAGTGCGTCGCAGGTCAATAGCCCTTTACCTTGTAAGAACACGATTAAAGTCGGTTACAACGATTGGCCTCCCTATGCTTGGCAAGATCCTCAAGGAGAAGCCCAAGGTTTAGATGTGGATCTGATGCGGGCATTTGCAGTGTATCTTGGTTGTGAAGTTCATTTTATTAATGTGCCCGCTAAGCGCTCGCATCAGATGTTGCGAGCAGGACAGTTAGATGTGTTGATGGGAGCGACTATGACGGATGAACGTCAAAACTATGCTCTTTTTTCAACCTATTACCGGGATGAAGAGCTGCGCTTATTTGTACTTTATGAGCAAAAAGATCAGATTAATATCGATAAATGGGAGGACATTTTTACCCAAAAATTGCGTCTACTTGTCCCTTCTAGCGGTTGGTATGGTGCAGATTATCAAGAATCTCAATATCGATTAGAGCAGGAGCACTTGTTAGTATTAAGTCCCGACTCAGATAAGTCTGTGCAAATGCTTATCTACGGTAGGGGAGATATGATCGTCGGAGATACCTTAGCTATGCCCTATATCGCCAGCCAGCATCAACGCATCAAGCTAGTGCCACTTAAGTTAGTGTTAGATCAAAACCATATTCATTTAATGTTCAGTAAAGCGAGTATCAAGACAAGCCAGTTAGAGCAGTTTAATCATGCGATTAAGGCATTGATGGATAACGGTGAAATTGCACGAGTGATCAATAAATGGCAACAAATGACACTGGCGAAACAGTCTAATATGAGCCGCCTAAACAGTCCGCTAAAGACGCTGTATGTCAGCCCTTAACATTAGCCCTTCACGTTAGCCACTCATGTCCGACTCTGGTATATTTTTACCCTAGTGCAATATGGTAACGCTATGATCTTTGATGTTTTCCTCTAAAGAATCTTGTCTTTTATTCAGTTGCTCCTCCGCGATTTAAGATGTGACACATTTGCTAAAACTTCTCTGACTTGAAGTTACTGAACTCTCTATCAAATTCTGCTAGCTTGTTGGGCTCAATTGTCATGCTTTGGACTTGATTGTGGTTTTTTACAAAAGCCCATGGCAAGAATTTCTTCGCTAAATCTGCTAGCAAAATCTCGTAGTAAAGAGTCTATTGCTAAAAATAACAATAGGATAGAGGTCATACATGAAACTTCGCCATTCTGTCGCCTGCTGTATGCTTGCCCTAGGCACATTAACAGCGTTCCAAACCATCGCTGCCGATGCGGTGAGCAATCAAGGGTATTACCGTGCGCCAGCGTTGCACGATCAAACCTTAGTCTTTACTGCAGAAGGGGATTTATGGACTCAGGCCTTAGGTCAAAAAGCGGCTACTCGCTTAACGAGTTTACCTGCGGAAGAGCTAGGGGCGACTATTTCGGCCGACGGTAAGTGGGTTGCTTATGTTGCCAACTATGAAGGCGCGAGCGAAGTGTATGTGATCCCCATTACGGGCGGTGTGGCTAAACGGGTGAGTTTTGAGAATAGCCGTGTACGAGTTCAGGGCTGGACTGCCAAAGGCGAGATTTTATATTCCACCGACACGGGCTTTGGTCCTGCTAATAATTGGATACTGCGCAGCGTCGATCCTCAAACCCTCACCACCACAGATTTACCCTTAGCCGATGCAGTTGAAGGTGTGATTGATGATCGCAACGAATACGTGTACTTCACCCGCTTTGGTCTGCAAGTGACTGGCGATAATGCCAAAGTGTACCGTGGCGGCGCAAAAGGTGAATTATGGCGCTTTAAACTTGGCAGCAAAATCGAAGCACAGTTGCTTAGCGGCCAACACGACGGCTCAGTGCGCCAACCTATGCTATGGCAGGACAGACTCTATTTTATCAGCGACAGCGATGGCAACGACAACCTCTGGTCGATGGCGCTCGATGGTTCAGATGCAAAACAGTTGACTCAATTTAAAGATTGGCAAGTCCGCGGTGCGCGGATGGACCAAGGCAAAGTGGTATTCCAGTTAGGTGCGGATATCCATGTGTTTGATATTGCGGCCGCTAAAGACTCGTTACTCAATATTGAACTCATTTCCGATTTTGCCGAGCGCCGTGAGCATTGGGTGACAGATCCTATGGATTACGCTTCTTCGACTAATTTTGCCCCCGCTGGCGATAAAGTGGTGATTACCGCCCGCAGCCACGTGGCGATCGCGGGTGTTGATGGATCGCGTTTAGTTCAAGTTGCACTGCCGGGGACTTATCGCGTAAGGGAAGCTGTGTTGAGCCAAGATGGCAAGTCGGTTTATGCGATTAGCGACATGACAGGTCAGCAGGAAATTTGGCAATTCCCTGCTGATGGCAGCAGTGGCGCTAAACAGTTAACCAAAGACGGTCATACTTTAAGAATGAGTCTTAATTTGTCCAGTGACGGTCGATTTATCGCCCATGACGATAACGATGGTAACGTTTGGCTGCTCGACTTAAAGAAAAATACCAATCAAAAAATCATCACTAACGGCGAGGGACTTGGGCCTTACGCCGATATCCGCTGGTCCGGTGACAGCCGTTTTATTGCATTAACTAAGTCGGAAATCGGTAAACAACGTCCGCAAATCATCCTTTATTCTGTGGATGAAAATAAGGCCGAGACGCTCACAAGCGACAAATACGAGTCCTATTCGCCAACCTTCAGCAGTGACGGCCAGTGGTTATATTTCCTATCGAATCGCCAATTCAGCGCAACACCAAGTTCACCTTGGGGCGATAGAAACATGGGTCCTGTGTTTGATAAACGCAGCCAAATTTTTGCCATCGCACTGGTCAAAAATGCCAAATTCCCCTTTAGTAAACCCAATGAACTCGAATCGAATCAAGTTGAAAAAACCGATGCTAAGGATAAACCGAGTCCAGTAAAAATCGATTGGGCAGGGATCTCTCAGCGTTTATGGCAAGTGCCTGTCGATTCAGGCAATTACAGTAAGCTGCGCGTCGTCGATGATAGACTTTATTTGTTAGATCAAGCTATTGGCGACGATGTCGCCCCTAATTTGATGACCATCAAATTTGACCGATTAAGCCCCAAAGCCGAGGTTTTTGCCGAGGACATTGGCCAATATGAGGTTTCTGCCGATGGTAAAAAGCTGATGCTACGTAAGCACAGTGATGAAAAATCACTCCTGATTGTTGACGGCGGTGATAAATTAGGCGATACGGATAATGCCAAAGTGCAAACGGAACAATGGCAGCTAGCGATTTCTCCGCAGCTTGAATGGCAGCAAATGTTTGAAGATGCGTGGTTGATGCACCGAGAATCTTTCTTCGACAAGAAGATGCGTGGCCTCGATTGGCAAGCGACCAAGGCTAAGTATCAGCCTTTGCTCGATCGCCTGACCGATCGTAACGAACTGAATGACATCTTCATGCAAATGATGGGCGAGTTAGATTCTTTGCACTCACAGGTGCGCGGTGGTGACATACCTCAAGATCCCGATGCGGCTAAAGCGGCAAGCCTTGGCGCGCGCCTACAACAAACTGCAGATGGCGTTAAAATCGCGCACATTTACAGTAACGATCCTGAGTTACCGGCTAATGCTTCACCGTTAAATCGTATCGAAGTCGATGCTAAAGAAGGCGATATGCTGTTGGCTATTAATGGCACGCCTGTGGTGAATGTGGCCGACGTCACGCGTCTTCTGCGCAATCAACAGGATAAGCAAGTATTACTACAGCTTAAGCGTGGTAGCCAAACCCATAAAACCATCGTCATGCCCGTTAGCGCTGTGGTGGACAGTCAATTACGTTACTTAGATTGGGTGAGCCATAACGCGGCTGTGGTCGAGGATGCAAGTCAGGGCAAGATGGGTTATTTGCACTTATATGCCATGGGCGGTGGTGATATTGAAAGTTTCGCCCGTGAGTTTTATGCCAACTACGATAAAGAGGGTTTGATTATCGATGTTCGCCGTAACCGCGGTGGCAATATTGACAGTTGGATTATCGAGAAGTTACTACGCCGCGCTTGGGCGTTTTGGCAACCGACCCACGGCACGCCAAACACCAATATGCAACAAACCTTCCGCGGTCATTTAGTGGTGTTAACCGATGAACTGACCTATTCCGACGGCGAAACCTTCTCCGCAGGGATTAAAGCACTCGGTATTGCGCCCTTAATTGGTAAGCAAACGGCAGGTGCGGGTGTGTGGTTATCTGGGCGAAATGCGTTGACCGATAAAGGGATGGCGCGGGTGGCCGAGTATCCACAGTATGCAATGGATGGCCGCTGGGTGCTTGAAGGCCATGGCGTAACGCCGGATATTGAAGTCGATAACTTACCTTTTGCTACCTTTAATGGCAAAGATGCGCAGCTTGAAACTGCAATAAGTTATTTAAAGGATGAGTTGGTTAAACAGCCAATCCCAGCCTTAAAAGTGCAACCTTTGCCTGTAAAAGGTATGGCACAGGATATGAAAGCTAAGTAATTGATATTTAAATTCAGTATTTAACCGAAATTTAAGGTATCTCGGCTAGCATGTCCGCGTACAAAGTTAGGGTGTTGTCTCTTGGTTCCCGAGACAACACCCATTTTTATGCCCATTCATTAATACTTCTATTCCCATTTTTACTTGTTTCCGCATAGGTTTGCATAGTGTTCACTTGCTGTTGTTGGGCAAGGTGATTAACTGTCATTGCTCTCGCGTCTTCGTTATGGCTTAGATAATAGGCCGTTGGCGCTGAAATCCCTTGGCTCGTTCCTGTCGCTAAATTGGTCATGTCGGCGATCACTTGATACTTCATCTTCGCGTGTTTCAATTCGACTAAGGTTTCTATGTTATCCATCAGTGCTGGCATTTCTGCTGGTTTTTGCGCATTCGCCGCCAATTGTTTTGCATCGCTAGAAAGCGTTACTGTATCAGTTGACGCGGGTGCGCTGGTTTGAACGGCATTGTTAACTTGTGCAAATTCAGTAGTGGAGACATTTTTTTGTGGGCTGACAGACGGGGAATTTCGCAGTGGTTGAATGTGCATCTTTTAACTCCAACAGATGATACCAAGCTAAGATTGGCTCATATCGTACTGTTTAAAAGCTGGACCTGAGCTGAATAATGGTGAAAAGTTAGACTATGTGGATGGTTAGGTGGCGCGGATAATTCGATGATAGCAATGATTCAGACAGGTATTGAGTTACGGTGCGGCAATAAAAAAGCCCGCTTAGGAAAACCATCAGCGGGCCATAAAGATCTGCTCAAATCCTAAAACTTGATTTGAATATCTGTTGCTAAACTATTAGCGATAAAGCAATTTGCATGTGCTTTCTCGTGAATTTTCTCAAGGGTTTCTTGGCTGACTTCGACCCCTTCAGCGAAAATGACCTTAGGATTGAGCACCATCTTTGTCACGGCCAACTTGCCCGCCTCGTTTTTACCCAGCTCTGCAGTGGCATTATCCACATAGGAGGTTACAGGTAAGCGCTTAAGATGCGCAATTGCTAGAAAGGTCAACATATGGCATGAGGATAATGCAGCTAACAGGCTTTCCTCTGGATTGACATTTTGCCCATTGCCTTTGTATTCCGGTGCCGACGAGGCTTGAATCGTCTGGCCGCTGCCAAAGGTAATACTGTGGTCTCGACAAAATTCGCCTTCTTCGGCGGGCGAGGTTTGCCAGTTAACCGTTAAGTTAAAGCCCATTATTTTCTCCTATCTGAAGGACATCAGGGCACTATAGCCTAGCGGTGCTCACTTAGCCATGATCGCCATGCCAGTGTTAGCTGGACATTAGATCCCAGCACTCAGTAATAGAGTGCCAGTGAGCACGCTGCCAGTGACGATTCCTATCGGTAAATGGCGCGGGCTGTAGCTTAACGTTAGGATGACCAGCATTGCCGCGAGGGAAATTATTCCCATAAACAAAATGCTCCCGTAGGCCCAGCCCTGATCGCTCGCGCAGGCACTTAAGCTAAATGCTAGTAGTAACCAAGCAAACAAGGTTAGCAAACGACTTTGCCATTGTGCTGGTGGACGATTGAACACATCCTTGAAGTGACCAAATTTAGCTAAGGCAAACAGGGCGAGGGAAAGATAACTCAAACCTAAGATCCCAAGTAGGGGAATAAATTCTGGCATCATGATTTGGCTTCCTCCAATGAAGATGACGAACTAAGGTCGCTGGCAAGGGATGTTTGGGATTCGCTTCTAGGTGCATTTTTTGCTTTTGCTGGGCGTTTAGCGGGGGCCTTAGCAATCAAAGTCACTCTTTTACTGGCAAATAGCATAGCGCCACCAAGTAGCACTGCGAGCACGTCAAATCCGACTAAAGCCCATTGGTGGGATTGGATATTGTCGATGATATTGCTTGGTGATGTGAAGGCATTGAGCACGGGCAGCGCACAGCACAAGGTCCCTGTGAGTCGTAATGCGGTTTGCCACTGGCGACGTGAACGACCCAAGAAAGCCCAAACTCCCATTGCCGCTAACGCGAGAAAGAAACTGTGAACTTCCCATTCAGAGCGGCTTGCAAAACTTGTCGATAAGAGACGATTGGCGTAAAAGAAGGCTACAGTGCCTAAGGGTAGTCCTAAGATAAACATGAAGTTTAACCCTTCAACTAAACGTAATCCAAAGCTTGGTTTCTCGCCTTTATCGATCAATTTTTGCTGTTTTTGACGTAGACGAATGGCCCACATCAAAGTGCCTGTCGCGATCATAGCGCAGCCTAATAAACCGCAGAAAAAGAATAAAAATCTTAGCAGCGGGGCGGCAAAACGTGCCGTGTGCAGCGACATCATAGTATCGTAAGTCGCGGAGGCTCCTGAGGCTTCGTGCGGGCTGGTATATTTAAGCTCACCATTTACCCCGTTGAATATCAAAATATTGGCTTCATCGGTCACATCTTTACCTGTGTTTTGGTAAAAGGTCACTTGGCTATTTTGATCTTTAGGGTATGACACTATCACTTGCTTAATTGGCGCATCGCCCCATGCGGCTTTCACTTGAGGTAATAATTGGCTTAGTTGCACCTGTGGCGCACTAATCCCTGCAGCTTTCTCGGTTTGTCTGGCGGGATTAAGTTCTTTTAAAAAAGCTTGGTTATCACCCGAATAGGCGGTATTAACCGTCCATGGGATATAGATAAGCATTAGGGTAATAAGCCCTGTATAAGTGATCATCAAATGATAGGGCAGGGCGATGACAGAGCTCACATTGTGCGCGTCTAGCCAAGAGCGAGCGCCTTTATCCCGTCTAAAACTGAACAAATCTTTGAAGATCCGTTTGTGGATCACTATGCCACTGATAAGGGCGATCAGCATAAACATAGTGCAAACGCCGACGATATAACGCGCTGTAATAGCGGACATATAGTGCAAGTCAAAGTGCAGACGATAGAAGAAATCACCGCCGCGACTCTCACGCACTTCAGAGATCATGCCGCTGCCATCTGCTAAGGCTACATGTTCTTCAGTCTTGCCACGACGCTGACCTTTTTCTGGTGGCAGTTGCCAGCTAACGCTTTGAAAGGGGGTTCGTTCAGTTGGAAAACCTATCATCCAGCGCTGCGCTGTTGCCGGCGAATGCGCTTCTATGTAACTTTGACCTTTATCTAATTGGTTTTCGAGTGTATCGGCTCGGTAGTCTTGATAAACCCCTTTGTGTAATTCGGGTTCATTCCAAAGGCTGATCTCATGGCGAAAATAACTCAAGCTACCCGCAAAAAAGATCAACAATAATACCCAACATACCAGCAAGCCTGCCCAGGTATGTAGCCAAGATAAAGTTCTAAAAAATGTCTCTTTCATCTTATTGCCCACATACCTTGATCAATCCAAAACATAACAAACTCACTAAGCCTAAATCTCGCCACGCATGCCAGGTTTTACGCACACAAAAGGCATAAATAATAGCAATGGCATAAAACAGGAAAGCTAACATATTGGCTGTTATCGTGCTTTCAAAGCGCGGCATAGGTAGCACTAATGTCAGCAGGCAAGCCAAGGTTGCTGCCGCAACATAACCCGCCAGTAGAGCGGCACTCGCACGCGCAAAGACTTTGAAGGCAAACTGCGATTGCTCTTGCTTAAACCATTGCACAATTCCCCGCGAAATCAGCGAGAACGAGCGCATTTGAGTTGTAGAAGATTGCGTTGAGGTTTCAAACGCGGGTGTATTAGACATAAGTGCCACTTCTCATTTCGAGCCAATATGGGTCTGTTATGGCTATCCGTTACTGTTGATTCTGCAAAGTGTGCTTGAGCTTTTTGGCTTAACGACGAATGCATTTCTATAGCAGTAGATAGCTAACCGCGAGAAGTATAACTTAGTTAATTCAAATGATAAACGATATCATTTAGATTCGAATGTGAATTTGTGATCTTAAGCTGATCTGCTTTAGCGAGTGTAGGGTGGCGAGTTTAACGTATGTAGCGTAACGAGCGCTCTGTCACAATTGTTTGTTTTTATTTGTTGATATGTGTTTAGTGGTTACTGCTTGTTTAGCATTAGGTTAATTTTTATGCTGCCAATGTGAGCTTTATCAATTTTGATAGACGACGGTTTTGGCAGAATGCGTTATCTTTTTTACCGAGACCTAGCCTGATAACCCTATGCATAAAAATTCTACAAATGGTGAAACACACCTGTCAGATAATGCGATTTTACTATCAACGACGGATCTGAAGGGAAATATTAAATATGTGAATCAGACCTTTTCGCAGATCAGTGGGTTTAGTGTTGCTGAGTTGCAAGGGAATCCACATAACATAGTGCGCCATCAAGATATGCCTGCGGCTGCATTTAAGATCCTCTGGGAGCGAATTAAGCAGGGCAAGCCTTGGATGGGGATAGTTAAAAATCGCACCAAAACGGGCGGCTATTATTGGGTGAATGCCTACGTCGCGCCAGTGTATGAAGATGGTAAAGTTCATGAGTATCAATCTGTTCGTCGCCAAGCTACCCCTGAGCAGATTAAAGCCGCTGAGAGTATTTACCGTGATATTAATCAGGGCAAGCAACCTAAAGTGTTGCGTAAAGATAGGTTAGGTTTCAGTGGCAAAATACTGCTGGCCATGTTGGTTTCGATTACGGCTACGGCGATAATTGCCAGTTATTCCCCCATAGTTGCCGCGATGGTGGGAATGAGTCTCGCGTGCCTAGCATGGTATTACCTGATGCAGCCGCTGCAAAAGCTTGTGTCTATGGCAACTAACATTATTGACGATCCCGTCGCTACGGGCGTGTACACCGGCCGCCAAGATGAGATCGGTAAATTAGACCTCGCCCTACGTTTTTTGATCACTGAAATTGGTGGCGTTGTTGGCCGTATGGCTGATTCTGCCAGTGAGATCCAAGCACAAAGTGTCAGCCTTAAACAAACCATTACAAACACTTGGGAGCACGCCGATAGTCAGAGTGAACAAACCACGCAAGCTGCGACTGCGATGGAGCAGATGAGTGCCAGTTTTGCTGAAGTAACGGGAAACATTCATCGCACTGCCTCGGAAATGGTGTCGAGCCATGAGGCGGCTCAACGCGGTCATTCACGTTTAGAAACAGTTATTGATGCGATACATCAGTTAAGTGTACAAGTGAGCCACTTTTCCGATGTTGTACAAGCTATTGAACAAGATAGCCGTGCGATTCACCAAGTGCTCGAAGTCATACGTGCTATTGCCGACCAAACAAACTTATTAGCCTTAAATGCGGCAATTGAAGCGGCGCGGGCAGGGGAGAGTGGTCGTGGTTTTGCCGTGGTGGCCGATGAGGTCAGGCAGTTATCGAGCCGTACTAGCCAATCCACCTCGCAAATCGAGTTAATTGTTAGCCGTTTTAGGGAAAGCACTCAAAGGGCGACCTCGACCATGATGGCAGGGCAGGAACAGGTAAAACGTTCGGTAAGCTTAGCGCAAGATGCGAGTGTGGCTTTTGGCGAGTTGCTTTCATCTATTTCGCGAATTAATTCTTTGAGTGATGATAATGCGGCGGCGATGACGCAGCAGACTTCGGTGGCCGCAGAAATTAGCCGAGCTATCCATGTGATCAGCGACTTGGCTCAGCAGAGTTTAGAGCAGACGCTCGATGCGGCGGCGCGGGGTGATCAAGTGTCGCGTTTATCGACCAAGACGCATCATTTGTCCCAACAGTTTTGGCAGCAGAGTGTGCAACGTAAATATTAAGCGTATTTACCTTATGTCGTATTGCATTTTGTGATTGATTTATTATTAATGCCTGTTTATAAATCAATCACTTAATCATGTTTTTCTCGCTGTTTTATTTTTGACTTCTTGATGGAGGTCACATTTAGGAGATGCTAATACCTGAGTTGACCGAAATATTTGCCAATAACCCTTGTGTTTTATCCTGCATGCCCCAAGCTCTATTAGTGAAGCAAAAATAAAAGTAATGACACTAAAAGGGACAACCTATGAAAATAAATATTTCTGGTCACCACGTCGATGTTACTGATTCTATTAGAGAAGATGTTAACGAAAAATTTGCAAAAATCGCCACCCATTTCCCCTCTCTGATCGCACTGGACATTATTATTGCGAAAGAGCATGGCGAGTATCAGGTTGAGCTTCGTACGAATTATGAAGGAAGCCGTATTTCTGCTTCAGGTACCGATGAGGTTATGTACCCAGCAATCAAAGCAGCATCGAAAAAATTAGATGCAGCACTTAAGCACCGTAAAGGTCAGTTAAAAGCGGATTTGCATGAAACCCCGAGCTGTACAACGCCAGCTATTGCCCATGAAATTATCCAAGAGATGGATCTTCGTTAGGTTTTAGCTATAACTCATCGCTTTAGATGAGCACAAAAAGGGCCTTAAATGGCCCTTTTTGTTGGCAATCGGGTTTGGTTTAATGCTAATGGGTTAAATCAATGCCAGTTGTAATCCCTTGAGCACAGCTTGGGTACGGTCTCGGCAATCGAGTTTAGTGAGTATGTTAGAGACATGATTCTTCACTGTGCCCTCGGCTAAAAATACCGCATTGGCGATTTCCTTGTTGGAGAAGCCGCCCGCCATAAAACTGAGAATTTCCCGCTCCCGTTCCGACAATAATTCATTTCTAGTTACCCCAACGCTAGGTGCAGGTTTAGGCTCACTCATCTGTTTGAGTACCGAAGGCTCTATCAAGTAGCCGCCTTTGGCGACGGTTTCGATGGCGTGCAGTAACTTGTCGAGTGACACGTCCTTGAGCAAAAAGCCGTTGGCTCCCGCCTGTAAACTATTGAGGAATAACTCACTGTCGTCGAAGGTGGTTAACATGATGACAGGTAAGCGATTGGCACTTTGCCGTATCTGTTTGAGCATGGCGATACCATCAAGATTTGGCATACGGATATCACTGAGCAGCACATCGACGGGATTGCTGGCAAGCTTTTTGAGTGCATCTTGACCGTCTTCGGCTTGCCATAACACGCGAATGTTGTCGGAAATAGCGAGCAGGCTAGCGATCCCTTGGCGAACCAATTGCTGATCTTCCACTAAACCGACACTGATGATGTTGTTTTGCATATCCATAGCTATTCCAAAGATTTTTTTAATAAAAAGTTAAGCGAGTGCTGGGAGTGTGAGGGTGAGTTGGCAACCGGACGCCGAGTCATTTGCCCTTAACTCCAAGGTGCCATTAAAGGGTTGTAGCCTTTCCTGCATGCCGCCGAGCCCAGTACCGAACTGTCCAGTGCCGCTTTTAGCTGATGCGTTTCGCGCAGCTCCCCGTGTTAGCCCAACGCCGTTGTCGCTCAGTTGTAATACCAGTGCGCTTTGGGAGTCTTCCATGCTCAGTTGCAGTTGATTCGCCTTGCCGTGACGTACGGCGTTGCTGATGCCTTCTTGCAGCACTAACAGTAGTGCCTGAGTCAGTTCGGCTGATTGCAGTGGCTTCATCCCTTTGCAGTGAAGAGTCACGCTGGGTAAGCGGGTCATCAGTGCCTCTAAAGGTGGGACTAAATCCAATCCCACTTGCACTCTTTGAGCCCTGACGACGGCGCGAATACTTTCAAGTAGCTCTTTAGCTAAGGATTTACTTTGATTGACTTGAGGTTTGAGCTCCTCGGGCGCTGTATGGCTTAGTACTTCCAATTGCAGGGAAAGCGCTGTGAGTTGGTGGCCGAGAATGTCGTGCAAATCGCGTGATATCCTTAATCTTTCTTGCTGTTCGCTGGCTTGGCTCAGCAGCGCGCGAGTGGCAATAAGCTGTTGGTTTAGCTGTTCTTGTATCAAACGTGATTTACGTTCAGAAAGCCTTGCTTGGCTACTGCTGTAGGCAAAGAATTGAAAACCAAGATAAATCAAAATATTGAACACATTGCTTTGTTCATGCAATTGCCATTGCTGCAGTAGGTAATAAACAACATTGACCAACACTAGCTGTGAAATGGCTTGGCGACGACTAAAAAACTCAGGCAACAGTGACGCCCAAATGACGAAGAGGATAGGCAGTAATGCGTTGTTTGCTGTGAGCATTAAGCTCATCACGGTCAACGGCATCACTAGCGTGGTTATGCGGCGAAGTTGAATATTATTATGCGCAACTTTATCGGTAGCTATCAGTATAAATTGCACTAAATACAGCCCATAAAGTGTTACATTGAGCATGCCTTGCCATGTATGTAATGCGGCTTGGTTTATCCCAACCCAAGCGACTAATGCCCAAGTGAGCACTCCAGCGGCAATCAACATGTTTTCTTCTTTCGCTAATCGATTTTCTAGCACGAATGTCTATTCCTTAATCCAATTCTGCCGACCATTCTAGGGTATCACCGCCAGATGTCACTATGCCAAAAGTCATGTTGTTATCATTTTGTTTCATGACTTTTGGCACCTGTTTTTCGTCTTGTGATTTTTTAAGCTAACTCCATCGCAGTTACTTATGAGCGCAAATAACAGGAGTAAGACATGAAACACGTGAACTCGGCTATGACAAAAACACAGTTTTCCCAAGCTAATAAGACGAAAAGGGCGTTATCAGCGATTTGGGGCGCAGGCTTAGCTTGCTTGCTCTTGTCTGCAGCGAGCATTTCCACGGGGATTCAGGCACATACCTTGACTGTCGATATCGATAATATTCAAGTACAAACCGGCGCCTTGATGGTTGAGCTTTATGCCAATGCCGAGGATTACGCTGCAGGCCATAATCCTAGCGCTTCTATGATAAAACCCGTCACTAAGACAGAGCATAGGCTGGTATTTAGCGAACTCGTATATGGCCAATATGCGGTCAAGGTCTTTCACGATGAAAACGGTAATCACAGCTTAGATACCAATATGTTAGGTGTGCCGAGTGAAGGCTATGGCTTTAGCAATAACGCCGGCAGCTTTGGGCCTGCGAGCTTTAAAGACGCCAGCTTTAGTTTGCAGGCCGATGCGCAAATCACTATACACATTCGCTAAGAGGGGGCTGCACCATGGATAGACGTCAATTTTTAGCAGGCTCAGCCGTCCTAATGACGACCGCTGTTTGGGCCAGTTCAGTGGATAAGTTATTGGCGCTGGATAGCGCACAAAAGGTCGCACGTGAGCCTTGGGCGATTGGATTTAGTGGTGCTGAAGGCGACTATCCGCCACTCACTATGCAGGTTTCGGGTGAGTGGCCAGCGCAGTTGAGTGGGAATCTATATCGTAATGGGCCAGCGAAAATGTCTCGGGCAGGTAAGGCATATCAGCATTGGTTCGATGGCGATGGCATGGTGCAACAGTTTAGTGTGAGCAATGGGCAAATTCAGCATCAGGCTAAGTTTATCCAAACAAAGAAGTTTAAAGTGGAAGAGGCCGCTGGCGCGTTTAAGTACACGACCGCAGGCACAGTGATCCCCAATGCTTTACCTATTCGAAATAACGATGACTTGAATGTGGCCAATACCAGTTTATTGCCGCGCTACGGCGAGTTGCTCGCTTTATGGGAGGCGGGTTCACCCTATCGACTTGATGCCCAGACCTTAACCACGCTTGGCGTGAAAAGCTTTGGTGACAAGTTTAAGGGCTTGCCCTTTTCTGCTCACCCGCTCGATGACGGACAAGGTGGACTATGGAATTTTGGTGTCTGGTATGTCGGTGGTGAGAAGCAATTACTTGTGTATCAAGTGGCGCCCGATGACAGCATAGCCAGAATGGAAGTGATTGAATTACCACAGGCGAGTTACTTACATGCCTTCGCGCAGAGTGAGAATAAGCTGGTGTTTTACATTTCATCCTGCGTGTATGAAGAGGGCGAAACTTATATTGATGCTTTTAAATGGCGCCCCGAATTGCCATCGCAATTACTGGTTATCGACAAAGCCGACTTTAAAGCGCGGCAGTTACACCAACTGCCTGCGGGATTTGTGTTTCACTTTGGTCAAGCCATTGAGAAGAATGACGAACTTTCTGTGCAGCTTTGCCTCTACCCCAATTCAGCTATTTTAACCCAAGGGATGAAGGGGTTACTGACGGGGGAGCGTAAAACTAAGACACCCCATGCAGAGTTAGTGACTATCACAGTACCGCTCACAGCAGCTAGCAAAGCGCAGTTTGCAGAGACCTTGTCTTCCTCTGCACGTATTAACCGCAGCGGCGTGATGATGGAGTTTCCCCAGTTTTCGCAGTACATTATGGGTAAAAAACAAACTAGCGGTGAAAAAACGTTTGCAGAGAAAACAGGCGGGGCTTCGGCGTTTGCTCCGTTATTTGGCGTTGGAGCAAGATCAGATTCAGCTGTTAACTCTGGCTCCAGCTCTAACTTTAAATATGAAGCAGAAGCCGAATCTGAATCAGGGCTAAGTAACACTCTGTATTGTATTCATAATGCAAAAGACAGCAGCAAGCACAGTGCGGATACACTTGGCGACGCGAGCTATAGCGAGTTTTATCTTGGCAAAGGCAAAATTGCCGAAGAGCCGCTCTATATCCCCGCCACTGAGCAGCACGAAGCCTATTTACTGATGACTTGGCTCGATTACCATAATGCACAGTCTGGTTTGTCTTTGTTTCGTGCCAGTGATATCAGTGCGGGCCCCATCGCTTCAGCTCAAATGAACAGGGTATTGCCACTAGGGTTTCATGGCTGCTTTATTGAAGCTTAATATTTTGATCTATAAATAAAAAACGCAGCTCTTGGCTAATGCCGATCAGTTAAGACAGATTGCTTGACGATCTCGCTGAAAAGATCAAAATCCGATGACCTCATGTCATCGGATTTTTTTATGCAACTCTCAGAAGCTCTCGCGCGCACTCATATTACCCGCCTAACCGAATTCACCTGCTTAGCTGATGTGTTAGAACCCGAGTTAATTCAATCCTGTTTAGACTCTCAGGGCGTTGCGACGCTAAGACGGCGTAAATTACCCATGGATGCAATGATTTGGGC
>NZ_JAKKRH010000058.1:0-24631 GCF_025654465.1 Shewanella sp. SM101 | reverse complement strand
AATCTGAGCCATGATCAAACTCTTCAATTAAAGTTTTGTTGCTTCCGTCTTGCGACTTCAGCGGCTCAATGAATTCTGATTTTTTGTTTCTAACTAAAGAAACAAACTGTACATATTACTATGAACACTCATTGTTACATTGATTTAAATTTTTGACTGCCAACCCGAAGGCTAAGCAGTTTCGATTAACTCAACACCTGTGAGTGTCCACACAGATTTCTTGTTTTATCTTGTTAAAGAGCAACTCAACCTCGTAAGAGAAGGTGAGTACCACACTGAGCGTAGAACGCTTCCAGTTGGCTAGGGCTGTGTATTCTACGCATTTCCCGTTTTGCGTCAAGGAGTTTTTTACAACTTCTTGCTGCGCTTGAATTAAGTGCTTAAAAGCTACTCAATTCAACCTAACTCGTTAGCTGGCTTTCGCTGTCTGCCGTGTCAGTGGATGCGCATTATAGGCAGTGAAACTTTTTGTGCAAGGGCTTTTTAAATGAAAAAAGATCGCATGGCGATCTTTTAAACGATGGCGATTATTTTACATGCAAAGTGCCCATTAATTGGGCTTTTTGCTGCCTTTATCGATAAAACCTTGGATTAGCGAGACGGCTTTTACGTCATCCCAATCAACATAGGATCGAACAAAGGCAATTAATTGACCCTGTTGATCAAGAATAAAGGTCGCAGGAATCGTGTCGAGCGGAAAAACGTTCCCAAGACTTTGTGGTTGATCGTAGTAAGAGTTGAAATTCGCCATACCCAATGAACTTAAGAACGGCTGAACCTGCTGCTTACCTTCTGCATCAATAGAGATAGGCAGTACGACAAAATCTTCAGTCTTGAACTTAGTTGCTAACCTTTCGATTGCAGGCAACTCTCTGACACATGGCGGACACCAAGTCGCCCACATGTTAACCATAATGATCTTGCCTTTAAATTGGCTGAAGTCGATAGCTTTACCATCGACATCATTAAAGGCAACAGGCTCAATAGGAAAAGTCTTTGGCAGTACATTGATCAAATCAACCGTTGATTCCATCGGTTTAGCCGTTTGCTGCATACCAGGGTACGCATGCGCGACCCCAGCAACAAATACCGAAAGAATGGATGACAACATGAATGCCGTTATGACTTTATGCTTCATTTTGTATTGCGCTTTAGCAAGGTATCTAACTCGCGCTGATCTTCTGCGCTAATTTCGTTCGGCACATTACCGCCAATACGTTGCTTACGAATGAAGATAAATCCAATCACTAGACCCAGAAGTAATAAACCAATAGGACCTAACCAGAGAATGTAGGTCTTGGTTTCCATCTTAGGTTTATAGAGAACAAACTCACCGTAACGACTGGTCATAAACTCGATGATCTCATCATCCCCTTTTCCTTCGTCAACCATCTTGAATACCTCAAGACGCAGATCTCGAGCAACGGGTGAATTGGAGTCGATCAAATTTTGGTTTTGACACTGTGGACAACGTAGTTCATGGGCCAAAGACAAACCGCGCTTTTGATTTTCAGGCGACTTGAATTCGTAAGTATCAACTGGTGTTGCCATGACAGCGGTCGTCATGCTGAACATCAGCACTAGACCACCTATGATTTTTATCAGCGTTCTCATGCTGCGCCATCCTTCGCTGCTTCAGCTTGTAATTGTTGGATCATAGGGTAAAGGGTTTCACTCCATACGCGTTGGTCTATTGGACCTGCATAACGGAAACGGATAATACCGTTGTGATCAACAATAAAACTCTCTGGTGCACCATAAACGCCAAGATCTAATCCTAAACGCCCATCTTTATCATAGATATTAACGTTGTAGGGATCGCCCTGACGTTTTAACTCTTCTAACGCAGGAACACGCTCATCACGATAGTTGATCCCGTAAATTGGCAAAAGATTTTTACGTTTTAGCATCACTAAGAAAGGATGCTCATATTTACAAGATGGACACCACGTCGCCCATACGTTAAGTAATGATACCTTACCTTTTAATTGCTCATTCGTTATTATCTCAGCTGGTGTTTCTAGGCGTTCCAGTTGGAAAGCCGGAATAGGCTTCCCTTCCAGTGCTGAATCCAATTGCTGCGGATTCAGAAATAACCCTTTATATAGAAACACCCCCATGGCGAGAAATATGACCAATGGGATAAACAGAACCAACTTCTTCATACATTCCCCAATTATTGAGCCGTTGCCAATTTTGCCTTTTCGGCCAAAGGCGCGACGGCTGCAGTGACTTTCGCACGGTAACGTTTATCCGATGCAGCGAAGAATCCACCTATCATCATGAAAATTGCCCCAAACCATAACCAACGCACGAACGGCTTATAGTTTAAACGAACCGCAAATTCAGTGCTGGTAATAGGGTCGCCCATAGTCACGTACAAGTCACGGAATAGACCCCAGTCAATACCGGCTTCTGTCATATCCATAGTTCGCACATTATATTGACGACGATCGGGTTTTAGTAATGTCAGTAGCTCATCGCCCTTGTAGATCTCTATCTGTCCCTGCTGTGCAGTGTAGTTAGGACCCACGACGTTTTTGGTCTCGAGATACTTAAAAGTATAACCGGCGAGCTCTTGGCTTACACCAGGTCCCATACGAACACTTTTCTCAATCGAGTAATTTGACACCATAGTGGCACCAATCACAGAAACGGCAATACCGAGATGCGCGAAGATCATACCAAGCTGACTACGGCCCATGCGACTGATGCTGATATCACCTTCTTTCGACTTGACCATGTTATAGGCCGCTCTTGCGGTAGCCAGAATAATCCAAGCCGCGGCAGCAATACCAAAGGCAACCCAAATATTGAATGCACCATCGACGATAAATGGCGTCACAATACCGATAGCAGCAGCAATCATTGCTGGGATCAATAGCTGACGCTTAAGCTCGCCCGCTTTCGATTTTTTCCAACGAATAATTGGACCAATACCCATAAAGCCAAATAGCACTAATACGATAGGCACGAACACCGCATTAAAGTATGGGGGTCCAACAGAGATTTTACCCATGCCAAGCGCGTCGATGAGTAATGGATATAATGTACCCAATAGTACCGTACCTGCGGCAACCGTCAGTAGCACGTTACATACTAAGAGCATTGTTTCTTTAGACTTAAGCTCGAAACGGGCAGGACTACTCATTTCACTGGCACGTAAAGCAAACAGTGTTAATGAACCGCCAACAGCTAAACCAAGTAACAACAGGATAAACATACCGCGGCTTGGATCGGCTGCGAATGAATGCACTGAGGTTAATACACCTGAGCGAACAATAAAGGTACCAAGCAAACTTAAAGAGAAAGCGAAAATAGACAGTAATACAGTCCAGTTACGGAAGGCGCCGCGTTTCTCAGTCACAATCAAAGAGTGAACAAGCGCAGTACCCACTAACCAAGGCATAAAAGAGGCGTTCTCAACAGGATCCCAGAACCACCAACCGCCCCAGCCTAATTCATAATAAGCCCACCAAGATCCTAGTGCGATACCGCCCGTAAGGAAGGTCCAAGCAGCCAATGTCCATGGACGAGTCCAACGAGCCCATGCAGAATCGAGACGGCCGCTCATCAGCGCAGCAATCGCAAATGCAAAGCTTACAGAGAAGCCCACATAACCCAAGTACAACATAGGAGGATGGAAGATTAATCCCACGTCCTGCAGCATTGGATTTAAGTCACGACCTTCGGCTGGGATCGGGAATAAACGTTCAAATGGGCTAGATGTGAGTAGCATAAACAAACTAAAGCCAATCACAATAAGAGCCAATACTGCCAGCACACGGGCAGTAAACACTTCTTCTAAACCTTTGCTAAACAAGGCAACCGCAGCCGCCCAAGTTGATAAAGCAAACACCCAAAATAACAGTGACCCTTCATGACCGCCCCATACGGCCGAGATCTTAAAGAAGATAGGTAACTGAGAATTTGAATGATGTGCCACATAGGCGACCGAGAAATCATCGACGGCAAAACTATAAGCCAGCACGACAACAGATAAGGTAATAAAAAAGAACATTCCGTACGTTAATGGCCAAGCGTACCTAACAAGGTATTGGTCTTTTCTGGCAACACCTATTAGGGGGACGCTGATTAATAAGAAGGCAAAAGCCACCCCTATTATCAACGCAAAGTGTCCAAGTTCTGGGATCATGGGTTTTCCTCAGTCTTCAATAATATGTTGATTTAGAAAGACTCTATCTCAACGCACAACATGCTATTCACGCAAATGCACGAAATTTTGCTCATTTTAGTATTTGCTATTGTTCCTGTCTGCCTCTTTCGTACAAAACTGGGTTACTTGTCTCATTCTCAATTTTAGAGGTCGATGAAAGTCACGGAAGAGGCTCAGTTCTGCATGTGACCGACAAATGACACTTAAGTTTCATACAAAATTTACAAGAAGAATCAATTTGTGAACCAGTGCCCAACTATAAGCTTTCAGCACTGGGATTACCTTATATTACTGTTCAATGAACAATCTTTACGTATAATCTTGCTTCCAAGCCTAGCGGTTACTCCGCTTTCTGCAAACTAAAGTGAATATAGAAACAATGACGACATTTTGGATTTTTATTGCGCTTGTTATGTTAGTCGGCCTGATGCTGATTTGGATCCCGCACTTCAGACAGCAAAAATTGCTGAAAACGGAAGAAGCTGGAGTTCGTAAACAAACGAACCTTGAATTGTTCAATGAGCGCTTAGGCGTTCTTGAAAAAGAATTAAGTGAAGAGCTACTCGATCAAGCCGAATTTGATGCATTGAAGAAAGAACTGGAAATCAGTCTACTCCAAGACATCAAACAAGCGAACGACGATTCACTGGTCAACCAAATAAAGCCAAAGACGATTCTGTGGCCGTCGATCATGTCAGTTTGTTTGATTGTCATCTCAGGCTATCTCTATCAACACTTAGGTGCCTTCGAGAATATTGATAGTGCTCAACAACCTGCGAATCCACATGCAGGAATGGATACGGCTCAAATCATGATGCAACGCGTGCAGATGATGGAAGCTCAAGTTAAAGCCGAGCCAGAAAACAGCCAACTGTGGTTTAGCTTAGGTCATGCTTATGTATCAGCAAACCAATATGATAAAGCGATTGCGGCTTTCGATAAAGTAATCGAATTAGTCGGAAAGCATGCAGAATTGCTCGGTCCAAAAGCAACGGCGATGTATTACAAAGCGGGTCAACAAATGACACCGCAAATCCAAGCTCTTATCGATGAGTCCTTAGCTATGGATGCCCAAGATCCTTCAACGCTACTGCTCGTGGGTATGGATGCTTTCTTTACTGCTGACTACAAGAAAGCCATCACCTCTTGGCAAACGATTTTAGATAGCGGTCGTGCCGACGTTGATCGTGCAGCTCTTATGAATGCAATCGAAACCGCTAACTTACGCATGCAGTCGGAAACCGCTGGCATGCCAAATGATGATGCACATAAGCAAGTCAAAGCGAGTGCTAAATCTGTCAATGTCACTATATCTATCTCTGCAGAACTTGCGGCTAAAGCCAGTCCAGAAGACACCATTTTCATCTTTGCCCGTGCAACTGAAGGACCTAAAGTCCCATTAGCTGCAACCAAAGTCAGTGCTAAGTCTTTCCCGATTACAGTGACATTAGATGACAGCAGCGGTATGGGTGGTGATGTAAAGTTAAGCGATGCAGCCAATGTGGAAGTGATTGCTGTACTGTCTAAACAAGGTAATATCAAACCGCAAACGGGTGATATTCAAGGCAAGATCAGTAAAGTCGCCGTAGGCGATACAGCGAACCTAGTACTTGATACTCAAGTGCAATAAATCGCAGTTAATTGCAGATATAAAAAAACCGGCTTTCGCCGGTTTTTTTATATCTGAAGAATTACTTAGCTGTAGACATAAATTTGATAGCAGCTTTGTAATCATCATCAGTACAATCAGTACACATACCGCCTGGTGGCATAGCATTCAGACCGGTTTTCACACTCTTCACTAGAGCGTCAACACCCTTAGCTAAGCGTGGTTCCCATTCTGCAGCGTTGTGCACTTTTGGAGCACCAGCAACACCCATGCTGTGGCATACGGTACATGCCTTATTATAAATAGCCTCAGCATCTTGAGCTGAAGCGTTAACTGACATAGTCAAAGCAGCGACAGCAGTCATTGCTAACAGTTTTTTCATGTTCAATGTTCCTAATGCAAATACGTACAAAGCTCGGCGCCGCCCTTACTTAGGCAGACTCATTATAGCCGACTAAGATTACTACAAACTTCAAGAAATCTCATCTTTTTGTGATTAGAATCTCAACACAAAATGAATCAGGCGACAAGGATGACAAATTCGTTAATATATTAGCAAGTCGTAAAAAAGTTCGATAAATATTGCGGTTATTGGAACCACATCATATTGCTGACATCTAGTGCAAACCAAGAGTAAACCCCCAATAACGTTTGTGTTAGAATGACTTGTGTTTCCTTCCGGCTTGAGATAGAGGGTTCAGTGACAAATATAACTAAAGAAACCACATTAGTGTCAGCCAGCAAGCTGACCTGTATCCGCGAAGAACGTATCCTTTTTGATGAGTTAAGTTTTGATATAAATGCCGGTGACATTGTTCAGATTGAAGGCCCTAACGGCGCAGGAAAGACCAGTTTATTACGCATATTGGCGGGCCTTTCTCGCCCCTATGCCGGACAAACTTTTTACATTAATGAAGACATAAACCGTTGCCGCGATGAATACAATGAAGACCTCTTGTATTTAGGCCATTTAGCTGGCGTGAAATGCGAGCTGACTGCCGAAGAAAACCTTAATTTCAATTTAAGAATCAGTGGTTATGATGACTTTGATACGTCAGAGATTTTAGCAAAAGTCAATTTAACGGGCTTTGAAGAAGCTCTCGCGGGGCATTTATCCGCAGGCCAGCATCGCAGAACAGCGCTATCAAGATTGTGGCATAGCAACTGTAAAATTTGGATCCTTGACGAACCTTTTACTGCAATTGATAAAAAAGGCGTCGAAGAACTGGAGCAGTTATTTATTCAGCATGCGGATAATGGTGGTTGTGTGATCCTCACAACTCACCAAGATATGGGCATTATCACAGATGATAGGCTTCGTAAAATTCGTCTCGATTATCGCTTCATATAAGGTCAGGCTCAATGAAAAGAGGCATCAGTTTTACCCAAGCATTTTTCACCTTGCTGCAGCGAGATCTTAAAATTGCTATTCGCCACCGCGGCGACATTTTTAACCCACTGCTATTTTTTATTATGGTCGTTACCTTGTTTCCGCTGGGAATTGGACCAGAGCCGCAAATGTTAGCACGTGTGGCACCGGGGATAATTTGGGTAGCCGCATTATTAGCATCAATGTTGTCACTTGAAAGGCTTTTCAAAGCCGACTTTAGTGATGGTAGCTTAGAACAAATGCTATTAAGTCCGCAGCCATTAGCCATTCTCGTATTAGCTAAAGTGTTAGCCCACTGGATTTTAACTGGTGTGCCACTGATTATTATCGCACCACTGTTAGCGGTATTACTCAATCTAGATGGCAACAGCTACGGTGCGTTAATTTCGACGCTTGCGCTAGGCACGCCAGTATTGTCGCTGTTAGGTGCTATTGGTGTGGCATTAACCGTCGGTCTAAGGAAAGGCGGCGTATTACTCAGCTTACTTATTTTGCCCCTATATATCCCAGTACTCATTTTTGCAACGAGTGCCATAGACGCGGCAGGAATGAATTTACCCTATGATGGTCAGCTCGCTATAATAGGCGCTATGCTGGTCGGATCGTTAACCTTAGCACCTTTTGCAATTGGTGCATCTCTGCGAGTGAGTACTAACTAAAATGTGGAAATGGTTACACCCTTACGCGGATCCTGAACGCGCATATAAATTATCAGGAACGTTATTTCCATGGTTTGCGATCTTAGCCGGTCTATTGATTGCTGTTGGCACTACATGGGGACTCGTCTTCGCGCCGACGGATTACCAGCAGGGTGATAGCTACCGTATTATCTTTATCCATGTTCCTGCCGCGTCTATGTCAATGGCGGCTTATATGGGTATGGCAACCGCAGCCTTTATCGGTCTAGTTTGGCAGATAAAACTTGCCGACTGGGCTGCAGCATCTATTGCGCCTATCGGCGCAGTGATCACCTTTATCGCACTCTTTACCGGAGCGGCATGGGGTAAACCTATGTGGGGTGCTTGGTGGGTATGGGATGCACGCTTAACTTCAGAGCTGGTATTACTATTCCTATATCTAGGTGTGATCTCGCTCTATGCCTCATTTGAGGATAAAGTGCTCGCAGCGCGTGCAGCAGGGATCTTAGCGATCGTTGGTGTGATCAATATTCCCATCATCAAATACTCAGTTGAATGGTGGAGCTCATTACATCAACCGTCGACAATACGCATTACCGAGAAATCGACTATGTCGACGGAAATGCTTTATCCACTGCTAATTAACATACTGGGCTTCGGTCTTATGATTGGCGCTATCACTATTGTTCGCTTTAGATCAGAAATTTTAGCAAGAAATGGCATGCGCCCTTGGGTCCGTGAACTAGCTAAAGCGGAGGAGGTCAAATGATGCAATTCGATTCAATCAGTGATTTTTTTAATATGGGCGGCTATGCATTCTATGTATGGCTATCCTACGGAGTGACCTTCTTCAGCCTCTCTACGCTCATCATTACCAGCGCACGCCAAAAGCGTAAGGTGTTAATTGATATCGCGAAGAAGATGGATAGAGAAGAACGCCTAAAAGAAACTAGGAGTACTAAATCGTGAACCCAAGACGCAAAAAAAGACTGACATTAGCTGTAGCATTAATCGGTGGCGTTGCTGCGATTACTTCGCTTTTGCTCTATGCGCTGAACTCCAACTTGAACTTATTCTATACTCCGTCTGAAATTGTCCACGGCAAGACAGACACTGGCGTAAAACCTGAAATTGGCCAACGTATTCGTGTCGGCGGAATGGTGACGGTAGGTTCGATGGTGCGAGATCCCAAAAGCTTGCATGTCGAATTTGCAGTGCATGACTCCCTCGGCGGCGAAGTACTGGTCACTTATGACGACTTATTACCCGATCTTTTCCGTGAAGGACAAGGCATAGTTGCTCAGGGTGTACTGGGTGCTGATGGCAAACTAGAAGCAACTGAAGTACTCGCCAAGCATGATGAAAACTACATGCCACCAGAAGTCGCTGAAGCCATGGGCCAAAAGCACGAAAAGTTAGATTATAGCCAGCAAAAGGCACCTGATACTAAGTAGGTTATTGATGGAGCAGCAATAGCGTACAAACTAAGCCTCCTAGCTTAATAACTAGTGAGGCTTTTTTATTATCTGAATATGCACAATTAAAGGTGGACTATACTCTAGGCAGCGCCAATACCTAAGACTGCATATGATTCAAATGAGACAACTGAACTCTAGTTTGCAACACATTCTAAGCTTCCTAATTATCTGCTTGGTAGGCCTCTCTCATGAAGCCAATGCTGCTAAAGTTGTTGTTATCGAAAGCTACCATCATAGCTATCAATGGGACCAAGAATACTATCAAGCGATTTATGACACGCTCAGCCCTCACCATGATGTTAGTTATTTCGAGATGGATACCAAACGCTTACCCCAAGAGCAATTTGCTGAACGGGCTGACTTAGCATGGAAATACATTCAACAACAAGCACCTCAATTGGTTATTCTCGCCGATGATAATGCGGTTAATCTCTTACACCAGCGCCTAAATGACAGCCTAATCCCAGTAGTCTATTTAGGGGTGAATATGAATCCTAGAGAATATCATCTCAATGAACACAAACGCTTCACAGGCGTCATTGAGAGACCACTACTACGACGTTCACTACTGCTCATTCAACGTTTACTACCGCAAACTGTGCATAGAAAAATCTTAGTTCTATTCGACCAAGGAGTCACCTCTGACTCAGCGGCTGAATACATCAGTAAACAACACTCAAGCATGTTAGGCGATATCGAAGTTAATTTAGTGCAATTGTCACAGCTAACAGATTGGCAGCGGAATGTATTGACCGCGAAGGAACAGGGTTATAACGCTATAGTCGTGGCGCTATACCACACGGTTAGAGATGCAGATAATCGCTCGGTAGATGCAGATCAGCTCCTAAAATGGATATCTGAACATACTCCGGTACCGAATTTTGGGTTTTGGGGATTTAGTGTCTCTGCTGAAGGTAATATTGGTGGCTATGTTCTCGATGGCTATCATCATGGCAAGATTGCAGCGAATATGGCGACAAAAATACTCGGCGGCGAGAAACCCGAAAATATTTTCCCAGTAACAGATGATCTTGGAAAATACATGTTTAGCCAGAAAGGCTTAGCTAAATGGAATATCGTCCTCCCAAAAGAAATCGAGAAAACCACACTTTGGGTGAAATAGTCAAAAAGGCATAAAAAAGCCGGGCTAATGCCCGGCTTTTTAAAAGTGTAACCTTAATTACTCAGCAGCTTCAACATCAACAGCTTGAGCAGCTTCTGGGCGACCAACTAGCTCGATGTAAGCCATAGGGGCTTTATCACCAGCACGTAAACCGCACTTAAGGATACGGGTATAGCCACCAGGACGTTCCTGGTAACGTGGACCCAACTCAGTAAATAACTTACCAACGACTTCAGCGTCGCGAGTACGTGCAAACGCTAAACGACGGTTTGCAACGCTGTCACTCTTAGCAAGTGTTATCAGAGGCTCAACTACGCGACGCAGTTCTTTCGCTTTAGCCACAGTTGTCTTGATGATCTCATGACGAACTAGTGAACCGGCCATGTTGCGAAACATGGCTTGGCGATGACTGCTGTTACGGTTTAGTTGACGACCACTCTTACGATGGCGCATGACCTAATCCTTATAACCTAAATCTGTACAAACCTGAGACTTATAGGTCGTCTGCTAAACTAGCTGGAGGCCAGTTTTCCAAACGCATACCTAACGACAGTCCGCGAGAAGCTAAAACATCCTTAATTTCAGTAAGAGATTTCTTACCTAAGTTCGGGGTTTTCAGCAACTCAACTTCAGTACGCTGTACCAGATCTCCGATGTAATGAATCGCTTCGGCTTTCAAGCAGTTAGCCGAACGTACAGTTAGCTCTAAATCGTCGACAGGACGCAGCAGAATCGGATCGAATTCCGGTTTCTCTTCTTTCAGCTCTGGCTCAGTCACGTCACGTAACTCTACAAACGCATCTAGCTGTTCAGCCAGAATAGTTGCAGAACGACGGATAGCTTCCTCAGGATCGATAGTACCGTTTGTGGTCATATCGATAACGAGTTTATCTAAGTCAGTACGCTGTTCTACACGTGCTGCTTCTACATTGTAGGCAATACGTGCAACTGGCGAGAAAGAAGCATCAACCAGCAAGCGGCCGATTGGGCGATCATCGTCTTCGGTCTGTGCACGAGCAGATGCTGGTACATAACCACGACCACGCTCAACGCGAATACGCATGCTGATATCATTGTTACCTGTCAGATGACAGATAATATGATCAGGATTCACGATAGTGACATCACCATCATGCGTGATATCTGCTGCGATGACAGGGCCTGCGCCGGACTTGCTCAACGTAAGCATAGCCTCGTCTTTACCCTCGATGGTCACTGCTAACCCTTTCAGGTTTAACAAGATCTCAAGGATATCTTCTTGAACGCCTTCCTTACTGCTGTATTCGTGCAGTACACCGTCAATCTCGACTTCGGTAACCGCGCAGCCGGGCATAGACGACAATAGGATGCGACGCAACGCGTTACCTAAAGTGTGGCCGAAACCACGCTCAAGTGGTTCCAATGTAACCTTGGCACGTGTTGAGTTAACCTGCTCGATATCAACGAGACGCGGTTTAAGAAATTCTGTAACAGAACCCTGCATTGTGTCCTCTCTTGTTTGTTAGCCTTACTTAGAGTAAAGCTCGACGATCAGCTGTTCGTTAATTTCCGCAGACAAATCGCTACGTTCTGGAACGCGCTTGAAAGCACCTTCCATTTTCGCGTTGTCGACTTCAACCCATGTAGGCTTCTCGCGTTGAGCTGCCACTTCTAAAGCCGCTTTAATACGAGCTTGAGTACGTGACTTCTCGCGGATGCTCACAACATCATTCGCAGACACTTTGAATGATGGAATGTTAACAACACGACCGTTAACCATAATAGATTTATGGCTTACTAGCTGACGTGATTCTGCACGAGTTGCACCGAAGCCCATACGATAAACAACGTTATCAAGACGGGTTTCTAAAAGCTGAAGCAGGTTTTCACCTGTGTTGCCTTTAGTACGTGCAGCATCTTTGTAATAGTTACGGAATTGTTTTTCTAACACACCGTAAATACGACGAACTTTTTGTTTTTCGCGTAACTGAGTACCGTACTCTGACAAACGTGGCTTACGAGCGCCATGTTGTCCAGGTGCAGTTTCCAGTTTACACTTTGAATCGATTGCTCTCACACCGCTTTTTAAGAAAAGGTCTGTACCTTCTCGGCGGCTGAGCTTGAGCTTGGGACCCAAGTATCTTGCCATGATCTTTCTCCAACTATCCTAATGAAACGGCGTTATACACGACGCTTTTTAGGAGGACGACAACCATTATGAGGGATCGGCGTCACATCGGTAATGTTGGTAATTTTATAACCAACAGCGTTCAGCGCACGAATGGCTGACTCACGACCTGGACCTGGACCCTTCACAAACACTTCAAGGTTTTTTAAACCGTAGTCTTGAGCAGCAGCACCTGCACGCTCAGCAGCCACCTGTGCAGCAAATGGAGTAGATTTACGTGAACCACGGAAACCTGAACCACCTGAAGTAGCCCATGACAACGCATTACCTTGACGATCTGTAATGGTGACAATAGTGTTGTTGAAAGAAGCATGGATATGAGCCATGCCATCTGCAACCTGTTTACGTACGCGCTTACGCGGAGAACGTGACGGAACTTTAGCCATTGCTTTACCTTCCCGTTACTTTCTAATAGGTTTACGTGGACCTTTACGCGTACGCGCATTGGTCTTAGTACGTTGCCCACGGAGAGGCAGGCTACGGCGATGGCGGAGACCACGATAACAACCAAGATCCATAAGACGCTTGATGTTCATTGAAATCTCACGACGTAAGTCACCTTCTACTAGGTATTTGGCGACTTCTTCGCGTAGTGTGTCTATTTGAGCTTCGCTCAATTCCTTGATCTTAGCAGTTTCAGCGATTGCTGTAGCCGCGCAGATTGCTCTAGCGCGAGTACGGCCGATGCCGAAAATTGCAGTCAATGCGATGACTGTATGCTTTTGATCAGGAATGTTAATGCCAGCGATACGGGCCACTATGCACTCCTTAAAGTTAAAGGCCAACTGCGAAAAGCCCGAAAGGATACTCGACAGTCGACAGATTTGCAAACAAAATTTTGTTCAGCCCAATTCATGGGCTGAACAAATTACTTTTTAGCCTTGACGCTGTTTGTGTTTTGGTTCAACACAGATAACGCGTACAACGCCACTACGCTTGACGATCTTGCAGTTACGGCAGATCTTCTTCACGGAAGCTCGAACTTTCATTTCATCACTCCGTAAAGCTACTTAGCGACCAAAGCGATCTAAATTCGCTTTGTTAACTAGGTTAGCTTTCTTCATCACAGACTCATACTGATGAGACATCATATGCGTCTGAACCTGAGCCATGAAGTCCATGATTACGACTACCATAATTAGTAGTGAAGTACCGCCGAAATAGAACTGTACTTTCCACGCAATTAACATGAACTCCGGAATTAAGCAGATAAAGGTTATGTATAACGCGCCTGCCAATGTCAAACGGGTCATAACTTTATCAATGTAACGCGAAGTCTGTTCTCCAGGACGGATCCCAGGGATGAATGCACCACTCTTCTTCAAGTTATCTGCTGTTTCACGTGGGTTAAACACCAACGCAGTATAGAAGAAACAGAAAAAGATAATCGCTGTTGCATATAATAATGAGTAAAGCGGTTGTCCAGGTGAAACAGCCAGTGAAAAATCACTCAACCATGACATGGACTCATTTTGACCGAACCACTGAGCCAGTGTTCCAGGAAACAAAATGATGCTTGACGCAAAGATTGGCGGAATAACACCTGCCATGTTTATTTTCAGCGGTAGATGGGTACTTTGCGCAGCGAACACCTTACGGCCTTGCTGACGCTTAGCATAGTTAACGACGATACGGCGCTGACCACGTTCCACAAACACTACAAAATAAGTCACTGCAAACACAATTACCGCGAGCAACAACAATACTAACACATTCAAGTCACCTTGACGCGCCTGCTCAGCCGTTTGGCCGATAGCGGAAGGTAATCCAGCAACAATACCTGCGAAAATCAAAATCGAGATACCATTACCTATACCACGTTCGGTAATTTGCTCACCTAGCCACATAAGGAACATAGTTCCTGTCACTAAGCTTACAACCGCAACAAAGTAGAATCCAAATCCAATGTTGACCACAAGGCCTGGCACTAAGTTTGGTAACCCGGTTGCAATACCGACCGACTGGAATGTACCCAGCACTAAGGTACCCCATCTGGTATATTGACTGATTTTCTTACGTCCTGATTCGCCTTCCTTTTTCAATTCAGCGAGTGCAGGATGTACGACAGTCAACAGTTGCATGATAATCGATGCCGAAATGTACGGCATAATACCTAATGCAAAGATAGAGGCACGCTCAAGGGCACCACCCGAGAACATGTTAAACATGCCAAGGATGGTTCCACTTTGCTGAGCAAACAGCTCTGCTAATACAGCTGCGTCAATACCAGGAATTGGCACAAACGAACCGGCTCTAAAGACGATAATCGCACCAATCACGAACAGGAGGCGAGCTTTCAATTCTGAAAGTCCACCTTTCGCGCTTTTTAAATCAAGTCCTGGTTTTGCCATCGACGTATTATTCCTCGATCTTACCGCCGGCAGCTTCAATAGCTGCACGTGCACCTTTGGTTACCTTCAGACCTTTAACAGTCACAGGGCGCTCAATGGTACCTGAAAGAACAATTTTCGCAAACTGGATGTTGCGAGTTATTACGTTCGCATCTTTCAGAGCGTTTAAGTCGATAACATCACCGTTAACTTTTGCCAGTTCGAGTACACGAACTTCAGCTGTTACCATAGCGCGACGCGAGGTAAAACCAAATTTAGGTAAACGGATTTTAAGTGGCATTTGACCACCTTCGAATCCTGGGCGTACACCGCCACCAGAGCGAGACTTTTGGCCTTTATGACCACGACCCGCTGTTTTACCTAGACCTGAGCCCATACCACGGCCTACACGCTTTGGTGCATGCTTAGAGCCTGCAGCTGGAGATAGAGTATTTAAACGCATGTATTAATCCTCCACCTTAACCATGTAGTAGACCTTGTTGATCATACCGCGAACAGAAGGAGTATCTTCTAATTCAACAGTGTGACCAATGCGACGCAAACCAAGACCCGTTAGGGTTGCACGGTGCTTCGGTAAACGACCGATACCGCTTTTAGTTTGAGTAACTTTTACAGTTTTAGTTGCCATGGTGCATTACCCCCGAATTTCGTCAACATTCAGGCCACGCTTAGCTGCGATTTGCGAAGGTGACTTCATGTGCACCAAAGCATCGACAGTCGCGCGAACGATGTTGATCGGGTTAGTAGAACCGTATGCTTTTGACAGAACGTTATGCACGCCTGCTACTTCCAATACGGCACGCATTGCGCCACCGGCAATAATACCAGTACCTTGTGATGCAGGTTGCATGTACACAAGAGAACCAGTATGACGACCTTTAACTGGGTGATGCAGAGTACCTGCATTCAACTCAACGGTCACAATGTTACGACGAGCTTTTTCCATCGCTTTTTGAATCGCGGCTGGAACTTCACGTGCTTTGCCATAGCCATAGCCAATCTTACCGTTACCGTCACCCACTACTGTCAGTGCTGTGAAGCTAAAGATACGACCGCCCTTAACTACTTTAGAAACACGATTAACTGCAATTAATTTCTCTTGCAGATCGTCTTTTTGCTGAGCTTCTAATTTAGCCATTTTATAACCCCTTAGAACTTCAGGCCAGCTTCACGAGCTGCATCTGCTAAAGCAGCTACACGACCGTGATACTTGAAACCAGAACGATCGAACGCAACTGAAGTTACGCCTTTTTCGATCGCGCGCTCAGCAACAAATTTACCTACTGCTTTCGCTGCGTCTACGTTACCGGTACTCTTCAGTAGCTCTTTAACCGCTTTTTCTACGGTTGAAGCAGCTGCCAACACCTGAGCTTCAGGATTGATCACCTGAGCATAAATGTGACGCGGTGTACGATGTACAACCAGACGGTTCACGCCCAGCTCTTGGATCTTCTTACGAGCGCGAGTAGCGCGACGTAAGCGAGATGTTTTCTTATCCATATCGCGTTACCTACTTCTTCTTAGCCTCTTTACGGCGTACTACTTCGTCGTCATAGCGAACACCTTTGCCTTTGTATGGCTCTGGTGGACGGTATCCGCGAATCTCAGCAGCGACTTGGCCAATTAACTGTTTATCAACGCCACGTAGGACGATGTCAGTTTGGCTAGGGCACTCTGCAGTAACGCCTGCGGGCAGTTTGTGTACTAACGGATGAGAGAAACCTAAAGTAAGGTCGATATCAGCACCGACGAGTTTCGCACGGTAACCAACGCCAACTAACTTTAACTTACGCTCAAAACCTTGAGATACACCAACAACCATGTTGTTTACTAATGCACGAGTTGTACCAGCCTGTGCCCAAGCGTTAACAACGCCTTCAACAGGGAGGAACTTAACTACGCCGGCTTCAATAACAACATTGACCGCATTGTTGATCACTCGAGTCAGACTACCTTTTCCGCCTTTGACGGTAAGGGTCTGTTCGTTCAAGGTCACCTCTACGCCAGCTGGAATAGATACTGGTGCTTTTGCTACACGAGACATTCCTAGCTCCTTAAGCTACGTAGCAGATAACCTCGCCACCCATGCCTGCAAGGCGGGCGGCACGATCAGTCATCAAGCCTTTAGAAGTGGACACAATTGCGACACCCAGACCGCCCATCACCTTTGGTAGTTCGTTTTTACCTTTGTAAATACGAAGACCAGGGCGACTTACACGCTGGATAGTCTCAACGACTGGTTGGCCTTGGAAATACTTTAAAGTAACTTCCAGTTCAGGCTTGGCTTCATCTGCTACGGCGTAATCAGCAATATAACCTTCATCTTTAAGTAGTTTCGCAATTGCGACTTTCAACTTAGCTGAAGGCATCTTCACTGATACGTGGTTAGCAGCTTGGCCGTTACGAATACGGGTTAACATATCCGCAATAGGATCTTGCATGCTCATATTAGCTTACTCCGTGACAAGTGCTTACCAGCTGGCCTTACGCAGGCCAGGAACTTCACCACGCATGGTTGCTTCACGTAATTTGATACGGCTTAAGCCGAATTTACGTAAGAAGCCATGAGGGCGACCAGTTTGATTACAACGATTGCGTTGACGCGCAGCGCTGGAATCACGTGGTAGAGCTTGCAGCTTAAGAACCGCATCCCAACGATCTTCGTCAGAAGAAGCTGGACTTGCAATGATAGTCTTAAGAGCCGCACGCTTTTCAGCGTACTTGGCCACGAGCTGTGCACGTTTAGCTTCACGTGCTTTCATTGATGTTTTTGCCATTACGCTACCCTTATTTCTTGAATGGGAAGTTAAAAGCGTCTAACAAAGCACGACCTTCTTCATCATTCTTCGCAGTAGTAGTGATAACAATATCCATACCACGAATCTTATCGATTTTATCGTAATCGATTTCTGGGAAGATGATCTGCTCACGCACGCCCATTGCGTAGTTACCACGGCCGTCAAACGCTTTAGCGCTTAAGCCACGGAAGTCACGAATACGTGGGATTGCGATATCGACTAAACGCTCTAAGAATTCCCACATACGCTCACCGCGTAGGGTCACTTTACAGCCAATAGGGTAGCCTTCACGGATTTTAAAACCAGCAACTGACTTACGAGCTACAGTCACAACTGGCTTTTGACCAGCGATTGCAGTCATATCACGGACAGCATGGTCCATGATTTTCTTGTCTGCAACAGCTTCGCCAACACCCATGTTCAGGGTGATTTTCTCAATCCGAGGGACTTGCATGACACTGGTATAACCGAACTTTTTAGCAAGTTCAGCGACAACAGTCTCTTGGTATTTATCATGCAGTTTCGCCATCGTTTACTCCAATTACTTAACGAGTTCACTGTTCGATTTGAAGAAACGAACTTTTTTGCCGTCTTCAAAGCGGAAACCAACGCGATCAGCTTTGCCAGTGGCAGAGTTGAAAATCGCTACATTTGATGCTTGTATCGGTGCTTCTTTCTCAACAATACCGCCAGCTACACCCAATTGTGGGTTTGGCTTTTGGTGTTTTTTGACAAGATTGATGCCTTCAACAATCAATTTACCAGTAGGAAGGACTTGAGAAACTTTTGCACGTTTACCCTTGTCTTTACCTGCTAATACAATCACTTCGTCTTCACGACGTATTTTAGCTGCCATTTTGAAGCTCCTTACAGTACTTCTGGTGCCAGCGAGACAATTTTCATAAATTGCTCATTACGCAATTCACGTGTCACTGGTCCAAAGATACGAGTACCAATCGGCTGCAGGTTGTTGTTCAAAAGAACAGCTGCATTCCGATCGAAGCGAATGACAGAACCGTCTGGACGACGTACGCCTTTCTTAGTACGGACTACCACCGCGTTATACACATCGCCTTTCTTCGCTTTAGCGCGAGGAATCGCTTCTTTAACAGAAACTTTGATGATGTCGCCGATACCGGCATAACGACGATGAGAGCCACCCAAGACCTTAATACACTGAACTCTGCGTGCGCCGCTGTTACAAGCAACGTCAAGAGTCGATTGCATTTGGATCATTTTAAGTGCTCCGCTATCGTTACTACACAATTCCCACTATGGGACAATAAAAACACTCATTTTTGCTATTAATTTAGTCAAAAATGGCGCGCAAATATAACACCATAAAAGTGGAATGTATAGTATTAAAAAACAAACGGCCCCACATTCTGGAGCCGTTTACCTAAATACCTAATTAACTTAGGCCTTTGATACTACTTCAACCAGGGTCCAAGACTTAGTCTTAGACAAAGGACGACATTCGCGAATCGCTACTAAATCGCCTTCATTGCACTGATTCGTTTCGTCATGTGCATGGATCTTTGTCGTACGCTTAATGTATTTCCCATAAATTGGGTGTTTCACTTGGCGTTCGATAGCAACAGTAATGGACTTGTCCATTTTGTTGCTAGTTACACGACCCTGCAAAGTACGGATTTTATCAGACATTATGCACCCGCCTTAGAAGTAATAATGGTCTTAACGCGCGCAATATTACGGCGCACCAATTTCAGTTGATTAGTCTGAGTCAACTGACCAGTGGCGTGTTGCATACGCAGGTTGAACTGCTCACGCAGCAGACCAAGTAGTTCAGCGTTCAGTTCTTCAACGCTCTTTTCTCTCAGTTCGCTCGCTTTCATTACATCACCGTCTTAGTTACGAAGGTAGTCTTAATTGGAAGCTTGGCAGCAGCCAAAGCAAACGCTTCACGAGCGATCACTTCAGAAACACCATTCATCTCATAAAGAACCTTACCAGGTTGAATCTGACATACCCAGTATTCAACGTTACCTTTACCTTTACCCATACGCACTTCAAGAGGCTTAGAGGTAATCGGCTTGTCCGGGAAAACTCGAATCCAAATTTGTCCCTGACGCTTAATGTGACGTGTCATGGCACGACGTGCAGATTCGATCTGACGTGCAGTTAAACGGCCACGGCCGACTGCTTTCAGACCAAAAGTACCAAAGCTAACTTCGGTACCGTTCGCTAGACCGCGGTTGCGGCCTTTGAACATCTTGCGAAACTTCATACGTTTAGGTTGCAGCATTGCCGGCTCTCCTATTTACCACGAGGCTTGCGCTTAGGTTGCTGCTGCTTCGGCTCTTCAATCTGTGGCAGCATTCCGTCTAGAACTTCACCTTTGAAGATCCAAACTTTAACGCCAATCACACCGTATTGGGTGTGACTTTCAGATGTAGAATAGTCGATATCAGCACGCAAAGTATGTAAAGGTACACGACCTTCACGATACCACTCATCGCGCGCAATCTCAGCTCCGCCTAAACGGCCACTAACTTGTACTTTGATACCTTGAGCACCAATACGCATTGCGTTTTGAACTGCGCGCTTCATAGCACGACGGAACATTACGCGACGCTCTAATTGCTGTGCAATAGAGTCAGCAACTAACTTGGCATCTAGCTCAGGTTTACGGATCTCAGCGATGTTAATTTGAGCAGGAGTGCCAGCAAGTTTTGACACTGCAGCACGCAATACTTCAACGTCTTCACCTTTCTTACCGATCACAACACCTGGACGGGCAGTGTGAATGGTAACGCGGATGCTTTTCGCTGGACGCTCGATAACAATCTTAGATACTGAAGCAGCTTGTAATTTCTCTACAAGAAACTTACGCACTTCCCAGTCGCTGTTCAGGTTACTTGCGTAATCTGATTTATCTGCGTACCAGGTAGAGATCCAAGGCTTGGTGATACCCAGACGGATACCATTAGGATGTACTTTCTGTCCCATTGCTCTCTCCTAGCGATCTGATACAACCACAGTAATGTGGCTGGTACGCTTCATGATACGATCAGCGCGGCCTTTAGCACGTGGCATGATACGCTTCATAGTTGGGCCTTCATCTACGAAGACGGCTCCGACTTTAAGCTCATCAATATCCGCGCCTTCGTTGTGTTCGGCGTTTGCGATAGCTGAGTCAAGTACTTTTTTAACCAGTACGGCGGCTTTCTTGGGGCTGAAAGTCAAAATCTCGAGGGCCTTAGCAACAGGCAATCCACGAATTTGATCAGCAACCAGACGGGCCTTCTGCGCAGACGTACGGGCAAAACGATGTTTAGCTAAAACTTCCATCTTATTCCTCCCGTATTAACGCTTCTTCGCTTTCTTATCTGCAGCATGGCCGCGATAAGTGCGAGTTGGTGAAAATTCACCAAGTTTGTGGCCGATCATTTCGTCAGTTACGAACACAGGAACGTGCTGACGACCATTATGGACAGCGATGGTCAAACCAATCATATTTGGAATGATCATAGAGCGACGTGACCAAGTCTTAATAGGCTTTTTGTCACCGGCTTCCATCGCTTTCTCTACCTTCTTCAGCAAGTGCAGGTCAATGAAGGGACCTTTCTTGAGAGAACGTGGCATGGCGAATCCTCTTACTATTTATTACGACGACGTACGATGTACTTGTCAGTGCGCTTGTTACTACGAGTTTTATAACCCTTAGTTGGCACACCCCATGGAGTCACTGGGTGACGACCACCAGAAGTACGGCCTTCACCACCACCGTGTGGATGGTCTACTGGGTTCATTGCAACACCACGCACTGTAGGACGTATGCCTCTCCAGCGCTTAGCACCTGCTTTACCTAACTGGCGTAGCATGTGTTCGGCATTACCAACTTCACCAAATGTCGCGCGGCAATCAACTGGCACTTTACGCATTTCGCCAGAGCGAAGACGTAGAGTGGCATATGCGCCATCACGAGCAACAACTTGTACATAAGCACCTGCAGAACGAGCGATCTGAGCACCTTTACCAGGCTTCATTTCAACTGCGTGAACTACAGAACCTACTGGGATGTTGCGCAGTGGCATAGCGTTACCGGTTTTGATCTCGGCAGCAACACCAGACTGGATCTTATCGCCAGCTTGCATGCCTTTGGCAGCAAGAATATAACGACGCTCACCATCCGCATACAATACTAACGCGATGTTAGCAGTACGGTTTGGATCGTATTCCAGACGCTCAATCTTTGCAGGGATACCATCTTTATCGCGTTTGAAGTCGATTAGACGATAATGCTGCTTATGACCACCACCTACGTGACGGACAGTGATACGGCCAGTATTGTTACGGCCACCACTTTTAGATTTTTTCGCCAACAAGCCAGCAAAAGGTTTACCCTTGTGCAGGTCAGTGTTCACCACTTTAACTACGTGGCGACGACCTGGAGAGGTTGGCTTACACTTAATAACTGCCATGATAATTCTCCTTTGCTTACTCAGCGCCGCCGACGAAATCGATGTCAGCACCAGCAGCTAGAGTCACATAGGCTTTTTTCCAATCGCTACGACGACCAGTACGGCCACCAGTGCGTTTAGTTTTGCCTTTGCTCACTAAAGTGCGAACTGAATCAACTTCAACTTCAAATAGCTTAGCAACAGCAGCTTTAATTTCAGCTTTAGTTGCATCGATAGCTACGCGGAAAACAACAGTGTTGTGCTTCTCAGCGTTCACAGTGCTCTTTTCAGAGATATGTGGAGCGAGAATAACTTTTAGCAAACGTTCTTCGCGGATCATCATGCTAGCATCTCCTCGATTTGCTTCACTGCGTCAGCAGTCACAAGCACAGTGTTGAAGGCGATCAGACTCACTGGGTCTAGACCCGCTACATCACGAACGTCAACCTTGTACAGGTTACGAGCTGCTAAGAATAAGTTCTCATCAACTTCTGCAGTCACAATCAGAACGTCTTCAAGGTTCATTGCTTTCAATTTAGCTTTCAGCTCTTTAGTTTTAGGAGCTTCAACACCGAAAGATTCAACAATAACCAAACGCTCTTGACGTACCAATTCAGACAGAATGCTTCTCAGCGCGCCGCGGTACATCTTTTTGTTAACTTTTTGGCTGTGATCTTGGGTTTTAGCAGCGAATGTTACGCCACCACCACGCCAGATTGGGCCTTTAACAGAACCAGCACGAGCACGGCCAGTTCCTTTTTGGCGCCAAGGCTTTTTGCCTGAGCCAGTTACTTCCGCACGAGTCTTTTGAGCACGAGTGCCCTGACGCGCGTTTGCAGCGTATGCTACAACTACCTGATGAACCAGTGCCTCGTTAAAGTCACGGCCGAAGGTAGTTTCGGAAACTTCAAGAGCGCTTTGCGCGTCTTTCAATACCAATTCCATTACTATCTCCTCAGACCTTAAGCTTTAACGGCAGGCTTGATAATCAAGTCGCCATTGGTAGCGCCAGGAACAGCGCCACGGACTAGTAGCAGGTTACGCTCAACATCTACACGAACAACAACTAGATTTTGAGTAGTAACACGCTCGGCACCCATATGGCCTGACATTTTTTTGCCTTTGAATACGCGACCAGGCGTTTGGTTCTGACCGATAGAACCATTCGAGCGGTGCGACAAAGAGTTACCGTGAGTCATATCTTGAGTACGGAAGTTCCAACGCTTAACGCCGCCTTGGAAGCCTTTACCTTTTGATTGACCAGTAACATCAACTTTCGCTACGTCTGCGAAAATATCAACATTTAGCTCAGCACCAACTTCAATGCCCTCGCCTTCACCGTCTACCAAACGCATTTCCCACAAACCACGACCGGCTTCAACGCCGCTCTTGGCAAAGTGACCTGCTTCTGGTTTAGTGATGCGATTGGCTTTTTTGGTGCCAGTTGTAACTTGAAGTGCACGGTAGCCGTCAGTTTCTAAAGTTTTCACTTGAGTAACACGGTTGCCTGCAACTTCAATTACAGTAACTGGTATTGAAACACCATCTTCAGTGAAGATGCGAGTCATACCAACTTTACGACCAATAAGACCGATAGCCATCTCTCAAACCTCTTCTTACTAGGATCTCAATTAACCCAAGCTAATCTGTACGTCGACACCAGCCGCAAGATCTAAACGCATTAACGCGTCAACAGTCTTTTCAGTTGGCTCTACGATGTCAACCAGGCGCTTGTGTGTACGTAATTCGTACTGGTCACGAGCATCTTTATTAACGTGCGGAGAGATCAAAATGGTATAACGCTCTTTGCGAGTAGGTAGTGGAATTGGACCACGAACCTGCGCGCCTGTACGCTTAGCAGTTTCAACGATTTCCGCTGTAGACTGATCAATTAAGCGATGATCAAATCCCTTTAAGCGGATACGGATTCTTTGGTTCTGCATTGACCAGAGCTCCTAAAATGGACATATAAAAAATCACCCTCTAGCTTCTTCAATATAGAAAAGCAGAGCGAGATGATTTAACCGTTCGACTCCCAATCGGAGCCGCTATGATAATGATTAACTTCAGCGACTAATCATTTAATTCGTTAACCTAAGTCGACGAGGGGGCCATTATACCTATCTAAATCCGGATATCAAGCCCGCTGTGTAAATAGTCATCAAATAACTATTTAACTTCAGAGTGGCGAGCATTTTACACAAATTTGTGAATAAAACCAGCCCTCAAACAAAAAAGGAAGCCGAAGCTTCCTTTTCAAACTAATTTCTATCGCAATTAAGCGATGATTTTAGCTACTACACCAGCACCAACTGTACGACCACCTTCACGGATTGCGAAGCGTAAACCTTCGTCCATCGCGATTGGGCAAATCAGAGTCACTACCATTTTGATGTTGTCGCCAGGCATTACCATCTCTACGCCTTCTGGCAGTTCGATAGTACCGGTTACGTCAGTTGTACGGAAGTAGAACTGT